>JAAZFC010000136.1 GCA_012511955.1 Fibrobacter sp.
CAGTAGAATTAAGCGAGGGAAGTAATACAAGTCTTATAGCTATGGTGTCGCCACCAAATGCAAGCAATACTGCGGTAGTATGGACATCGGCAGATAAATCAATAGCTGTTGTTGATTCTCAAGGAAAAATTTCGGCACTCAAAGAAGGAGAAACATATATAAAAGTAACTACCGAAGATGGAAATTATTCTGATTCTTGTTTGTTGGTTGTAAATACTATAGCTGTGCCGGTAGAAGAAGTGCAGGTATCTGACAAAATAATGTATGTGCGCGTAAACGAAGCTGCTACAATAACTGCTACGGTGCTACCCGAATTTGCTTCTAATAAGTCGGTGGTGTGGTCGTCATCAGACGAAACTATAGCAAGCATAACAGATGATGGCGAAATAACAGCATATAAAGAAGGGGAAGTGTTGCTTATTGTAATTGCACAAGATGGCGGACATGCCGACAGTTGTACGCTGATTGTGAATAATGAATTTATTATGCATAATGCCTTTGTGTATATACCAGTAGTGAATCCTGCAACTGGTAAAACATGGTTAGACCGAAACCTTGGTGCTTCGCAAGTGGCTACAAGTAGCACAGATGAACGTGCGTACGGAGATTTATACCAATGGGGACGACAAGCTGACGGACACGAAAAGCGAAATTCAAATATTGCTGCTGTTTTGAGTGATAGCGATACTCCCGACCATGATAAGTTTATAATAGTAAACGCTACCCCTAACGATTGGCGTACACCTCAAAATAATGCATTATGGCAAGGTCCAGAACATAAAAATAATCCTTGTCCTGCAGGGTATAAAGTTCCTACTCAAGTAGAATGGCAAGAGGAGTTAGATAGCTGGGCAGCGAAAATGATATGGGTGCTTTTGGCTCGATCCTTAAATTACCAATGGCAGGTTATCGTTCTAATACTTCTGGAGAGGTAAGTGCTACTGAAGCTGCTGGACGATACTGGGCAAGTACAATAGTTGGTACAAGTGCACATCGTTTGTATGTTGTAGATGGTCAGGTATCTGCCACTTCTTCTTTTAGTCGAGGTATTGGGTATTCTGTGCGTTGTATAAAAGATGAATCTATATATGTAGGTTCAGTTTCTTTAGATAAAACAACTGCAAACATAGAAAAAACAGACAGTCTGCAACTTACAGCTACGGTGTTACCCGCAAATGCTACAAATAAAAATCTTAGCTGGTCATCATCTGACGAATCTGTAGCAACGGTTGATAATACTGGAAAAGTAAGTGCTCTACAAGTTGGTACTACCATAATTACCGCAACCACCGAAGATGGTGGATATACAGCAGAATGTGAAGTTACAGTGTTTGTAGTAGGTGTAGAAAGTATAGATATTTCTCATACTACTTTAGAACTTGAAAAAGGCGAAAAAGACACATTGCGAGTTATTATTCTTCCTGAAAACGCATATAATAAAACAGTAACATGGGAGTCTTTAGATGAATCTGTTGCTACTGTAGACGATAATGGAAACGTAACTGCAATTAGTGTTGGTACTACCACAATTACAGCAATCACCGAAGACGGCGGACATACAGCCGAATGTGAACTTACGGTTGTTAACATTACAGTTAAGGG
>JAAZFC010000071.1 GCA_012511955.1 Fibrobacter sp.
ACAAAAGGGTTATGAGCGACACTGATATGGTTCACTATTTTCAATCTTTAGAAAAGAAAGAAGCAGATGAACTAAACAGATTGTATAATGCTGAAGATAAGGGTTTAGCCAAAGGTTTAGCCAAAGGTAAAGCTGAAAGAGATCAAGTCATCGTTCAATCCATGCACGCTGAAGGCTTCGATATTGCCACCATAGCCCGCATTACCAAGCTAAGCAAAGCCAAAATTCAGAAAATCCTTGCTAAATAAAAACATAAATCGCTATATAGGAAGGCGCTTGAAGGCGCCTTTTTTGTTTTTCTAAGCACGGTCATCGAGTGTTTTTTGCTTTTGCAAAAAATGTATCGAGATGGACGCGGTTGCAACTAGCTTCTCGGGGGATTGAGTAGGGTGTTGCCGCAAGCTTTTAGCAGAGTAGCTAGTAATTAGTAGTTAGTTTGTAGAAAACCATTTCACACTTTTGCGAAATCACTCGGAGACCGTAGAGTGCAAAAAAGAAACGGCTCGGAATCATCCAAGCCGTTGTAAAAGATAGGGTGAGTGATGGGACTTGAACCCACGACCCCCAGAATCACAATCTGGTGCGCTAACCAATTGCGCCACACTCACCGTGATAACATCAATTTAGTATAAATTTTTAAAATGTAAATACATTAATTAATCTTTATCTTTGCGTCGCTGTAAACGGAGAAAATTTTGCCGTTTAAAATCGTTGCGATGGTCCATGCAAAAACGTGGATAAAGAAATTGTTTGGGAAATACTTTAATGGTAAAGTCATTATCACACCCATCTAAGCAACACTTAAAAGTAATGTCTTGTACATCAGTATATGCATGTCTAAAAAGCATGTTTTTTGTTTCTACACATTGAAACTCTTTTTTCTGTTTTTGGCGATTTTTAATATCCCGGTGTAATTCGCAATATTTAGCGATGGGATGTCCCCAAAACTCCTTGCCACAACCAGGTTCTTGGCAAACTTTTAACTTAATACGCTTTTTCTTTTTATACTTAGGTAGTTGCACTTATACTCCAAATTAATCTCAAGTTTAGGAAATTTTGCGCTTTTCGGCAACTGAAGCAATGCAAAAAAACCAATAAAGCATTGAAAACAAAGGAATTATATTATATCTTAAACATTAGGTAAATAAACAATGGGAACAACCATGAAACGAAAAATTCTTTTTGCTTTTTTAATCGCTTTTTTAGCATCTTGCGTTTCCAATGTAGTGGAACCAGAGGACATAAAAGCTGAATCCTCCGAAAGTAAAGATAAATCCTCATCAGCAAAAAGCTCCGGTGATTCGAAAGATCCTAGTTCAAGTTCAAGTTTCGCACCTTTGCCCGACATTGATGCTGACGCTCTTGAAGGTCCCACTGATTTATTGGTATCGTCAATCGTACGGCATAAAACCATGGTACTTACTTGGACAGATGTTGGTTTAAGCAGAAACCAATATTCTGGATACAAAATTTATAGAAGTACAAACTTCACTGGTTGGGATTCTGTAGGGATTGCACCGCCAGAGCAGCAATTTTTCCGTGACAATTCCTTAGATACTAATGCCTACGACTACATGTACAAAATTGTAGCCTATAAAACTGTAAACAAAAAAGATTCTTTGGTTTCCACTTGGTCTAATGAAGCTGGATTGCTAGCAATCAACGACATGGGTTTTCAGGGTGTGGAGTTTGATGAACCTGAAGAACTGGAAATAGTGCGCTGGGCTCCTAGCGTTTACGAACTTGTATGGGATCATTCAGGGCGCAAACCTGAGCTTGGGTTTATTGTGCAAAAAATGGGTTTAATTAGTGAAAAAGAATGGGTGTTTCCCGATCCTGGC
This sequence comes from Fibrobacter sp., assembly GCA_012511955.1. Lineage (GTDB taxonomy): Bacteria > Fibrobacterota > Fibrobacteria > Fibrobacterales > Fibrobacteraceae > JAAZFC01. The sequence goes on from JAAZFC010000071.1 coordinate 1,842, forward strand.
AACGATATTTTGCCTCCAAATATGCAACATAACTCTGATTCTCTCTTAACGCAAGAAGCTTATTGGTATGATCAAGATACTTTATCGGAATCTAACAACCATCTATATGTGCATGGTAACAATGCCTACGGTCTTTACAGAGTTTTTGCCTACTATAGTGATGAATTTGGCAAAATGATTTCAGAGTTTACCAATGAAGCCCTTACTCCTACAACTTATTCACCTCCTGTAGTGTTTACTCCACCAGATTTGCATCCTCAAATAACTAGCAATACAGAAGTTGATTTTACTTGGACACCAATGCATAAAAATATTCCTGCAATTTACACGGATAGTTTGTATTGGGAATTAAAAATCAATGTCGCAGGAACGATAACCACTGAGATAATTCCTAATAATGAAACAGGATTTTATACGGTAACGGTGCCCTCTACTGATATTTGTAGAGTGATTTTAACTGTGAACTTGGTTTGGAAAGATATTTACGGTTTTGTTGACAAAGTTGGAGTTGTTGGTGGATCTGCGGCTGGAACAGACAGTAAGCTTAAAGATCCTGAAGATCTTTGTAAGGAGTAATCATGAATTTATGGCGTAATTTGTTTTTAACTACTCTGTTTTTAACCGTTTTTGTAGGAGCTCAAAGTTCTGACGACGGTGTATTTTACGAAAAAAACCGTGTTAAAGGCTTTTTTGCTTTTAAAGGTGATTGGCGAATTTTACATGAACAAGCTGCAAATAATATCAACGATATTTTATTTCGCAACCCTTTAGGTGCAAATGTACTAGTAGAAGCAGCTACTGGGGAAGCCGTAGAAGAATTCACCTATGTCGCTGATCGCAAACAAAATGATTATGGCAAATTTGGGAAAAACTTAATAGGTTTAAATGTGGAGTTAGGCGCTCAATATCATCAGTTTTTAACTTGGTTCGATATTCATTTTATGCCCACTCAAGTTTCACTAAAACCCAAAAGTTTAAGCTCGTCTTATCGCGATGTAGAATGGTTCCGCTATGGTTTTGATTGGATGTTTGCTTGGATGCTTTTACAAGAAGATAGCCCTATTAACTTAATTCCTTCTGTGGGCTTGGGTCTAAGTTTGCAAAACTTCAAATTTGCGGCCAACTACGAATACCCCCAAGATGCAGACGAAGAACTACTAGCACGCACTGGTGGAACTTTGCAAAACCGCTTTTACAGCCGCTTTGGATCAGCCTTAAACACCCAGATTGAACTGCGATTTAACTTTGGCTTTGTGGGCTTAGGTGCCTATGCAGGCATGCGTTTTGTGCGCTATGAAGAACTCGTTTTTGAAACCAATGACGAAACTAGATTTGTACTAAATAGCGATTATGCCGATGCCAATGGTGATGAGCGTTTTGTGGGTGCTAAAATTATCTTTACCCTGGATAGTCCTTGGGAAAAAAAGCAAAAAGAGATTAAAAATCTCAACTAAAAATTAACTGTTTTCAAAAGCTTAATTGGTAATTAATAGCTTAATCGCTTTTAAAAAGCTTCGTTATAATAAATTGTAACGCCCAAGCGTTGATTTACCCAAGAAAGATCTGCACGGGCATTGAGCTTGCGCTCAGCATTGAGCACAAAACGACCTCCCATCCCCACATCAAATTTCACTGGAGAACGCAGCAATCCGCTAAAATGCGAGCCTAATTGCGCAGCTTCAGCAAAGACCACGCCTCCTAAACGCCAAAACAGCGGAAAACGCACTTCACTTTGCCAAACCAACTGCTGTTTATCCCGCCAAATTCCTTTTTCCAAGCCTCGCATCTGATATGTTCCATCGGGTATCGCCAAGCGATCAAAAGGCACATCGCCCCAAGTTCCTTGCCCGTAAACCCCCAAAGCCAACACTAGATGATTAAATAAGGGAATAAAGTGGCAATATTGCACGATGGTATTGATAAATTCATGGGTACTTCCCAATTGTTTTGGGTAAAACAACTGTCGCCACAAAAGGTATGATCCTGTACTGGCATAATTCACATTATCACGAGTATCTCGTACAATGGAAATGCCTAAACCCACCCTATTTCCGCTATGAATAATATCATTAGCTGCTGTTTTATTAGCAAATTTCGCAGAGTTATATTCAATATCGTATTCCACTCCCCAAGAAAAAGGCTCCAGCCAGCCAGTCCAAGGGAAAATATGCTCCAATCCATATAACCAACGACCATCCACCTGCAAAGTGAGCATATCATAACGCTCCGCATCTATCTTTTCCTGGCTAAAATTACCATAATATTTCCCTGGCCAAGAGCGGTAATTTATCTTGTTTTCCGCATAAACTTTGCCCTGAAACCAATAGCTTTTCCAAAGTGCGGTAAGGCGGTTTTGCTTGTTTTGGGTGCGCATCACAGCAATGTCAATTTGATCGCCGTAGGGTTGAAAATCATTGGGCTTAAAAAACACCATGGTGGTAGCCCCAACTAACACTTTAGTTTCTTGAGTATAAGCAATAATGGGCAAACCCGCTAAGCGTTGAAATGAACTGTCAGCTTTGCTTGCCCACAAAGCTGAGCTAACTAAGAAAAATACAGCTAGAAAACGCTTCAAGGCTGGAGCCATATATCGGGCCAGCGATCGTTGCCGGTGTGAAAGGTGATGCGTGTGGCAGTATTTACAGGTTGATCTATTTTCCACAAATAAAGCTCGTAATCGTAAATATCGTGGTCGTGCCCCTTATCCGTGGCCCCCCAAACTAACCATTTACCGGTATTGTCAATGCGGGGAAAGTACTCGTGGGATCTGCGCCCAGGCAAATCCATAAGACGGTATTCTTTGGGCACGCCAAAAAATCCCACTTTGCCTTCTTGTTGACCATCTTTAAAGGGAAAGGCTAAGATTTCGGAGGGGGCAGCCGTGCCGCCATTGCCGGTGGGATTGACGCGATAAATGCGATCGCCACTGGGAAACCAGTCGATTTGACAGCCTTCACCGGATTTGACCCACTGCTTTTTAGCAAAATCCCAGATGCCAGTTTCGCGCATAGAGCCACGCAAAGTTGCGGCGAGGTAATTACCATCGGGGGAAAGATTGGGTTCTTGGACAATTACACCTTTTTTAAGATTAACTTCGCCATCAAAGAGCAAAGTTTCTGTGTCTTGGGCGAGATTTTTCACAAAAACTTGGCCGCCGCGGGAAAACACGATTTCCTCGGCATTTTTCCAAGTTCCCCAGGTGGCTTTAGTCACCACTTGGCGCAAGTTTTGCCCATCAATGTCGATCATCCACAAGTTCCAACGATCTGGTAAATCCGCGTCCGTTTCCGGAACCCAGCCACCCGTGGAGCGATTAAAGAGTACCGTTTTACCATCGGGGGAAATGCGGGGGAACCAATCCACATCGTTGCTGGCGGTTAGCGCTTTGGCTTCGGTGCCATCGGCGTTCATAATCCACAAATCGTGACTGGAATTAGCGCGTGAAGTGGACCAGACGATGACTCCCGACAGCTTGCCCCGCACATTTTGCAACAAAGTTTGCTCTTCAGCGGAAGGCGAAACCGCATTACCGGTGGGTGCTTGCGCCCAGTTCAGGGACGCTAAAATGAGTATAAAAAAGAGTGATTTGCGCATAAAATCTCCTAACAGCCTAGAAGATACAAAAATGTTGGTGGTTAATGAGGGATGGTTAATGGTTAATATGGGTTGGTGAAAATCATTTTAGATAAG
>JAAZFC010000140.1 GCA_012511955.1 Fibrobacter sp.
ACCTGTTTAGCTGCTAGATGCTCCTTTAAAAACTCATAGGACACCCAAGGGTTGACCTTGGAACCGCAGGTAAAAATATCTACGGCGGCAAAGTCTAATTCTGGCCAAGTATGGATGGCCAGATGCGATTCACTAATTACCACCACTCCACTCACCCCTTGGGGAGCGTACTTATGAAAAACTACCTCCCTTATTTCAGCGCCTGCCTCTAAGGCAGCTTCCTCCATAATTCTGCTTATTTGTTCTTGGCAATCAAGTACGCCAGAATCACATCCATAAAATTCTGCTAGAACATGGCGACCCAATCCTTCCATTTCCCAGCCCCTTTCCATAAATATTGTTATTTTTCATTCTAACAATCAAGGCCAGCAATGTCAATCACTATTCTTTAGCCTAAAAATTAAGGTACAAAGTGCAAATAACATAAGTGGCAATAACAAGCGAATTGTTAACTTCTTTCCTCTATAAATAAGTCTTTGCTAGAGAAAAGCAGGAATAGTCTAGTCCGTAAAGAAAAAAGACTTAATAATTTTTAAAAGGAATGCTGCTCTTGAAAAATCCTCCCTTAACAAAATCTTTCTTCTCCCATAAGCCTAAAATAGAAAAATTTTGGTCTGCTTTTACTTCCTTTTTTGCTTTAACCATTTCGGTACAAGAAATCCTCCCTCCTCTATAGTGGGGGATGAATTGTATAAATCTTTTAGAATGGAATTATGATAAGGAGCATATACAATTCAAGGCACATCCTAATACAGAAATAAGTAAATTCATAAATACCTAAAAAAATGCAAGTAACCATAAAAAAACTTTGCTTGATTAAAGGAAGTAGGTAGTTTGGCTTTAGCCAATGCCCAGATGAACCTAAATAAGCCTTACAACAATTTCTATAAAGACCCATCTCTAGGCTATCCTAAGTTCAAGAGTAAAAAAACTAATAGGCCTAGCTATACTACTAATAAGCAAAAGGAAACCACCAATATGAATGATGGCTATCTAAAACTTCCTAGGATAAAAAATCTAATAAAAATAAAGCAACCTAGAAAATTTGCTGGTCTCATCAAATCTTGTACAATATCAAAAACAGCAGTTTAAGGCAAACTCTTCATTTCCATCTTAGTAAAAATGGTATGAAAGGGAGCATATAATTGCCCCGTCCAACTAGGCCTCTAGCCATTTGTGCTCAACTTGTGCTTAAAGAAATAAAGAAGTAAATAGCCTAGCCCTTAGAGATTGGATCTGTCCTAAATGCCAGGCAGTTCATGATAGAGATCTAAATATAAGTAGAAAGCTAGTGAAACTAGCTGGCTAGTTTCAGTACAAATGTGAGCTGGGAACCACCTTTAGAGCTTGGGTAAAGAGGTAGGTTTCTGCTATTGACCAAGAAGCCCCGACTTCAAAAGCCCTTAGGCTTTAAGTGGTGGCTAGTTCACTTTGTCTCACCCTCCTTATCTTTTACTGGCCACAAACTAGGAACATGGCTCTAATTAACTACCTACAAAATTTTCGTGTTAGTCTAGTCATTGAATTACTCTCCGAGGTTTTTACCTTTTTAGGCAATGATGAATTTTACATAATCTTCTTCGGCATATTAATATAGTGCATTAGTAAACCTCTAGGTTTTTTGGGGGGGGACAAGCATGCTCCTGACTTCGGGCCTAGCTAGCTGGCTAGTAAAAGATCTTACCGCCCTAGAACGTCCCATCCTTTCTGGTATGAAACAGTTTACTAGCTATGCTTTCCCAAGTGGCCATACTTTTACTGCAGTAACTGTATGGGGCTAGCTAGGAATGATTCTTAAAAACAAATGGTTTCGGATTTGGACAGCAATTGCTTTAACTTTAATTCCTCTTTCTAGAATTCTCCTCGCTTATCACTTCCCAGGTGATATTTTAGGTGGCTACGCCTTAGGTCTAGCCTTCCTCCTTCTAGGGGCGCACTTTAGCAATCTATTTGTTAAAAAGAGTTGGCAAGATAAATTTAACTTAAAGAAACCTTTTTTAATTTCATTTTGGGGTCCCTTTCTTTTAATAGCTATAAGCCCTTCTAGAGAACTGCCCAAATTGGCTGGTCTTTTAGTAGGCATTACTACAGGTTATATCCTTGAACAAGATAAAATCAAAGCCATACCGAGGACAACTTATTTTTTTCAAATCCTTAAAACATTCCTTGAGCTAGCTGTATTATTTGCCATCATCAAGGGTTTAGGACTCTTCCCCACCAGCAACATTATCCCCTTCAAAGCCCTATTTCGTTTTATCCGTTATGGTTTGGCTGGTTTTTGAACAACTTTTTTAGCACCTGCTCTTTTTGTGACCCTTAAGCTAACCCCAAGTGAAAAATAATAAATATTATTAGGAGGCATTAAAAAAATGAAAAATCAAATCAAATGGCTAGGTCATTCCGCCTTTGAGATAAGGACAAGCAAAAGAAAAAGAATATTAATTGATCCCTGGCTTAGTGGTAACCCACTCAATGGCCTTAACGTTGAAGAATTTCTCTCCCCCGATCTAATTCTAGTTACCCATGACCACCATGATCACTATGGCAGTGATATTCCCACCCTATTAAAAGCTAGTGAAGGTCTTCTTTTTGGCCAACCCGAATTGATTGCTAGAGCCCTTGCTGAGGGTGTCTCCGCTAAAAATATTGTCAATGAAGGAGCGGGGATGAATATTGGCGGGACCG
>JAAZFC010000006.1 GCA_012511955.1 Fibrobacter sp.
AGTTCAAGTTCCGTAACTGCACCAACCCCAAGATCAAGTTCAAGTTCCGTAACTGCACCCGCTCCAAATTCAAGTTCAAGTTCCGTGGCAGCACCAACTCCAAGTTCAAGTTCAAGCTCTGTAGCCGCACCAAGACCTTCTAGTTCATCGTCGAAACCAGTTGGTGGTGCTGGCGAATGGGTTGCTGAAAACGCACAAATGACTAATGAAAGCACCAATGGAGTAAACATCGGTTCTGCCAATGCCTGGGACAAAGAACGAGTGGTAACTAATAATTTAGGAACAGTAAAAAGCGGCACATCTTATAGCATCAGCTTCGACGCCTATGTATCTCGCGGTGGTGCGAGCATGAATGTAGAAATAGAAGTTGGTTCCTATTGCAAAGAGAGCAAAAGTTTTAATCAAGATTTAAGCAGCTATACTTGTGAATTTACAGCTAATAAAGACGGCGATTTGGTGTTAAAATTCACCATACCAGCGGAGCGCTGGGAAACGCTTTCCATAGACAACTTTAGCTTTAGCGGTGCTGAAGCTCCGAATACTGTTATCCATGGTCAAACTTACACTAAAAACTTGTACATAAAATTGCGCGGTTACAACTCTCTTAACATGGGGGTTTCAGAGAATGCAAAAATTATGGTTAGTGACATTTTAGGAAACAGAATAAATTTAAACACAGAACATGGTATCTTAGATTTATCTGCTCTCCCCAAAGGAATTTATTTAATACGCTGCACAAATAAAAATCATATATTCACTAAGCAAGTCTTAAATCGCTAACATAATAATCAAACACATCACTCCTTGTTAGCAAATGAGGGCTGTCCGTCAATCCCCCCCTACCTTTGGACAGCCCTCTTTTTTTCTTCTTCGGAGTTAGCGAGCGCACTACTGCGTTGCACTACGATCAAAATAACACTCAAAATACGACTTGTATTACATTTCGCTAACACCGAAGAAATATTCTTGAAAATATAGGGCTGCGCAGGAGTACTATTTCCTTGCATTTCAGAGTAAAATCCCTCAATATACTAGATGTATTATTCGCGATTATACCTTCATGCGCCTTACATTACATCCTGCTCGCTCCGAAGAACTATCCTAGAGAGGTCGGGCTATGCAGGCGTACTGCTTTTATTGCTACGGTCATCGAGTGGGTTTGCCAAAGTGTAAAATAGTGTTTTATGGCGAAATTGTATCGAGATGGCTTTCCGCAAGCTTTCTACTCTCCGATAAGATTGTCGCATCCCCCTACTTACTACTGCCTGAAAAGCTTGAGGCTTCACCCCACTCAAGCTCCCGAAAAGCTAGTTGTAAACTCGCTCATACCGAATTTGGGGAGCTTTTCTACCATTTCAGCCATTAATGCTTTAAGATTTGCCAACTCACGCTGCACGCACTGGGGAATACTGGCAAGATTTTCACCAGGATAAGGTTTTTCCTTGGCAATTTCATTGCAATAAAGCATACCCTCTTCTAAGTTCTTCGCAGAAACTTCAATGACTTTCAATTCATCAAGGTTGCCCTGCCATTTCTTCACCAATTTTGTTAGCCATTCCATATTCATGGTAATTTCTTTCACAAACATGTGGGGACGAACATCTGGAACCAAAGAAGCGCAGCGACCATATATATGATCCACCATTTCTTCTAGGGTGTAAAAACGGTCAAACCAAGCTGTATTAGGTCCTGGACAAATAGCTTGGGGATTTTTCTCTGCATCATCTTCTATACCTAACTCTAGCAAAGAACTATTTCCTAAATGATCGCAAATACAGTTTTTAACATGAACTGCAGCTCTTTGCTCTTCTTTTTCTTGTTCAGAAATTTCTGCAGCATCAATTTGCGCTAATTTCTGCCTCATATATGCTCGGCTAGCGGTGCAAATTGGAACTTTGGTAAATTCTATGTTAGATATCAAAAAGTTTTTAGGACAAGGAGAACCTGGCTTTCCTGCATCGGCAAGTTTTTTATGCCATAGCTCAGAGCCATTGCCGCGAATATTGTTATAGGGAACCCCCATGGGTGAAGTATCAGCCAAATAAAAATCTTCTTCTTTGGCATCAGCAAGCATTTGACGAGTTTTTTCATCTACGGAAGTAGCTTCGGGAACCAACAAAAATGGCGAAGCCCAACCCGTGCGCTCTACCCCGAAAAACTCGCGCATACGCAAATCTTCACCGTGATTACCCAAACCGCCTTGCACGCTGAGCAAAGGATATTCCATATTTTGCAAAGCATTAATTTCCCAGCCCATTTTCTTGTAATATCTTTCGATCTGGGGTTTAAATTGATCTATAAGTTGATCGCGTTTATCTTTAATTTCTTTGAGCACACTGGCCAAAAGCGTACCATTGGCTGGGAAAGCATGACCACCGCAATTTAGCGATGATTCTATGCGAAATTCATGCACTTCTAAGCCTTTACGCGCCAAAAAGCGCCCTTGAATCATGGCAGAGCGAAAATCGCTCACTTTTACCACAATCTTTTTTTGGATTTCACCCATGGTGTTGCGATAAAAATCTTTAAATTGAGCCATGTAATTGTACAAGCCCTGATTTATACCTGCACTAAAAACTATGGCACTGTTAAGTTTAGACTCCGCAAAACCCCGTAAAGCCGCTTTAGCATCGGAAAACTCATCGGCGAGCTCACGACCGCGCCCATCTCTATTGATTTTATCGAGCTTTACCATGATATTTACATCTATGGAACCAGGCACAATGCGCTCATCTAAGGCTTTAGCTGCCGCATCTCTTTTTGCGCCTTCATCCATAAGTATAAGCCTTTGCCAATCTTTTTTCAGTGGCGAATCATCGGGCAACAGAGTGAAATATTTACTTTTTTCATTGTTTTCGAAATAAGGCAATGCTTTAATTTCAGCAATGCGAATATCTACAATGTCGGCTACCATATTTAAATAAGCGGTAATTCTTTTAGCGCGCCCATCTTCTACATTGCGACCAATAGGCTCATAAGGTAAATTATATTCCGCGGAATAATGTTTGCGGATTCGTTCGAGCAATAAATCATCTACTAAAGAAATAACAGATGACAAACCCAAAGGTGCTACTCGAACAGGACTATCGGCAGTATAACCAGTGCCCATAACAGGAATATGAAATGTATGCAAATTCGTTTCCATTTTTAAAACTATAATATATAAAGATAAATTTTTTCAGCGACTATATTATCCTTTATTTTAATTATTTGCCAATGGGCTAAATTATGTTCTCTTCGGCTGAAATTAAGGGATAACGGTAACTACACAAACATCATTTGCAAGAGGATCAGCCACAGATTGCACCATAATTTCCGCAATACCTGGCTCTTTAGCCACTAACCAAGGTGAAGAAATTTGGTCACCAGTCAAAGCAAAGTTATGACTTTCAGCAAAAACATCTAAACTATCCACCATAATATCTCGATATTCTCTAGCTAATAAAGCAGTCTTATTGCCGCTAACTTTTTCAGGTTCAAAACTCACCTTTAAACTATCTAAAAATAAGGTATCCCCCACAGTCAACTCCAATGTTTTAGGCTTGACACTCCATTTATTTGTGGAATTATACTGTTGCGCTAAGGCATAAAAACGCAATTTAAACTCGCCATCTGTCCAATGGGTAGATTCTTTGCCTAAAGAATTATAATGCAAGTAGTATTTACCTTTTTCTGGAATATTAATAGTGTCGGGAGCAAAATTCGTCCAAATAGAACCCAAAATCCTACTTAATTTTTGCACTTCTTTAGCCTTGGCATTTAATAAACGCAAACTGCGAGTGGCTCCGTTAATACCTTCAGTTCCATAATAGAGTAAAAGAGTATCATTTTTGGCAAAATCGCCTAAATACACATAATGATCGTGGCGCACATCCCAACCAGAAAACTCAGATCCTGCTCGTTCAACGCGCAAAGTATCACCTATAATTTTAAGAGTATCAGGATTTTCAAAGTATTCCCCTGCCAATAACTCCGTAACGCTCAAATGCAAACTAAAATGAGCGTAATTCCCCGTGGCATAACTGGGAATTACGGGTTTTAATTTAACCTGCCAATCTGTTTCCGTAGTTGGCAATAGTTGATGACTAAAACGATGTTCTGCGGAATCAATGGTCTTATTTTTGGCATCTATTAAGCGCCCGTATTCCATAAAATGCCCTTGATAGGACAGAGTTAAATTTGTGCCTAAATCCCCTTTAAAGCCAATGGTAGTCAGATCTTCGGTGCGATCTAAACGGAAAAAGCCAAATAAAGTAGAATTATGCTCCAATTCTAAAGAATCTTCACCGCCTGTGAAAGCAAAATATGCGCTATCTATATATACAACTGCAGAAAAATCAGGCAACGAATCTAAAGTTGCTGAGTCCAAATCTGCTTTGCGTTGACCTTTAAGCTCCAAAAATATGTAGCCCGAATCTAAAATGCCAAAATTATTTTCAGACCATTGAGATCCCAAAGTTGAGTGATAATCCATATAATCTTCGCCAAGGGCTTCAAAAGGCATTTGTACTTTTCCCAATTCTGTTTTTATGCGAAACTCTGCGGTGGAATCTAGGTTTTCAGTTCGCAAAGATAAACGAATGCGATCCCCTGTACGCAATTTACCCAAGTAGTAACGTTGCACACCTTCTGCGCTTTTTACTTTATAACCCACAGTATCTTGGAGCTTTAAAGTATCGTTGTAATCCCACTCCACGCGCCCATTATCCTCTATTTTTGCAGAAGAGGACGAAAACTCTAAAACCCGTGAAGAGGAGGAATCCCCTTGGGGCTTATCCACAAACATTCCACAAGAATACCAAAACATTGGTAAAATAAGGATTAAAATCTTAGCTAACATCATCATAAATATAACAAATGCGCTTAAACCATTAAAGCAACGGATCTTTTTTTTGTAGCAAGTTAAATATAGTTGTAGATAACTCTGGTAAATCAACGGGCTTATTTAAGAAAGCCACTGAATTTGATTTTAACAAATCTTGAGATAATTCTTCTACAATGTAGCCACTCAGTAAAATCAAGGGAAAATCAGGTCTAATTTTCAAAATTTCTACCATTAACTCCATACCTGTAATATAGGGCATGGTCTGATCTGTAATTAACAAATCCACCCCTTGGGGATTTTTTTTAAATGCCTCCATAGCCTTAATACCATCTTTAAAGGTGATTACTTTATAACCCAAATACCTCAACAAACGGCTTTGCATTTTAAGATTAGAAACTTCATCGTCCACCACATAAATCACTTGCCCTTGACCTTTAAGGATTTTATTTTTTGGACTAGGCATACTAAGCTCGTGGTTCTGCGCTGGGAAATACAATTTAAAAATTGTGCCTTCAGAGGAACTTTCCACCAGCACATCTCCCTCGTGAGCCACCATAATTCCATGCACCACCGAAAGCCCCAATCCCGTGCCTTCGCCCACGGGTTTAGTGGTGTAAAATGGCTCATAAATTCTTTCTATGACATCTTCTGGTATGCCCGGTCCATTGTCGGCAATAGTGAGCACCAAATATTTTCCAGGGGCTAAAATTTGCGTATGTAAGCAACAAAATTCAGCATCCACCTGTTCCACCTCAATGCTTATATCAATTTGCCCCAATTTGTTGCCTATTGCTTGATAGGCATTGGTGCCTAAATTCATAATCACTTGGTGCAACTGGGTGGCATCTCCTAAAATCGGCGGGCAACGATCGCAAACTTCGGCGTTAATTTTGATAGAAGAAGGCAACATGGCCTGTAACATTTTTACGGAATCGTTAACAACAGCACTCAATTTGAGCACCTCACGCTTTTGTTCGCCTTTGCGTGCAAAAGCCAAAATTTGGCGCACCAAGTCTCGGGCTCTTTCGGCGGCTTTGATAATGTGCGAGGCATCGGAATGCACTTGGGAATCCTTCTCCACTCCGTTGAGAATCATGTGGGCAAAACCGAATATGGGAGTTAAAATATTATTAAAATCATGGGCTATGCCCCCCGCCAAAGTCCCGATGGTTTGCATTTTTTGCGATAAACGCAATTGCTCTTCCATTAACTTCATTTCTTCTTTGGCTTTAATTGCTTCGGTAACATCTTCTTTATAAGAAATATACAAGACAATATCGCCATTTTCATCGCGAATTGGACTAATAGTGCTTTGATCCCAATAGTATGTGCCATCTTTGCGTTGGCAATAAAAAAGCCCGCGCCAAGTTTTCCCCGAATAAACAGTTTCCCATAAACCAACTTCGTCATCATCTATGGGAATAGGAGCTTCTTTTATCACTAACATTCCCACATTGTTACCCATAAGTTCGTCGTTACTGTAACCAGTCATTTCGCTCATGCGCTGATTGGCATAATCAATGACTCCTTCTCCATCGGTAATCACAATAGCTGTGGAACTTTGCTCCACAGCCTGATGCAATTTATGCAATTCCGCATTTACTCGCTTATTTTCTTGTATTTGCTTAAACTCTCTAATGGCACGCCCCACAATATGAGGCATATCTTTAAAAGCGTATTTCGACTTAGCCACATAGTCCATAGCTCCCTCTTTGAGCGCTTTTACCGCTTCATTTTCATCGCCATAGCTAGTCATTGCAATTGCAGGCGCTTCGTAATCTGCAATATCTGTTAATAAATCAGTACCTCTCCCATCAGGTAGTCTTAAATCAAAAATAACGGCCACAAAATCCAAATGATCGGCTAAAGCTTGACGCGCATCATGCAAATTATTTACTAAAAACAGTTCAAATTCTGGTGAAATTCTCGCAAATGCTCGCTTAATCATATAAACATGAGCTTCTTCATCTTCGAGCAACAAGATTTTAGATTTTTTTTCCTTCATATTACCTACCCCTCTTATTAGTTTAACAATATAAATCGTCCTTCACCACTAAAACCTTCTCCTTGCACTCTTATTAAGTAATTTCCTGTGGGCATAAAGCGGGCATCAAACTTGTAAGGTTTCATCACATCGCCTTCCATCATAGCATCTTGCAACAGCAGCATTCTTTCTTCTCTGCTGTTTAGCACTTCGATGCGCACCACTTGAGGATTAGCCACCAATAACTTAAAACTCACCTCTAATTTAAAAGGATCTACATTGATAGCGGACATTTTATAACCGCCTTTAACAACCTCGCCTCCCAAGGAACGATGAGGGTCGTGGTAATTTAGGTATAAAGAAGGGGGATCTGTTCTACCTAATTCTCGAGTAGCAATTTCATCACAACCATTTTCTTCACTGCTTAAAATTATGGTAGCTATTTTAGTTTTCAAACCCTTTAAATACCTAGTCATAGCTCTTGAATTGAAGTAATAGCCGAATTTAGGGTTGGGGTTTTTAGTTAAATCCCCTAAATAAAAGGTTGATTCAATATCTATTTCCCCATTTTGCTGTAAACCTGGAGCATTGTTCCAATTAATTTTGTTTTCATCCCATAAAGCATTTAATTTGCCTTTACCATATTCTTTTTGCTCTTTTAGCCCATAAACCTTCCAGGTAGGAGAATCGGGACGCGCTTTAGCTTTAAACTGCAAAGCTGCATCGTTTACGGGGCCAGGTAAAGCGTTTAAATCAAAGCGAAAATAAGCTTTGCTAGGGGTTGCGCCCCCGCATAAGCGCAAGGCTTTGGTCTTTCCATAGTTTTGGGTGGGTTTTGCAGAACTCACCCAAGAATCTGCACCTCTTCCGCTGGGAACATTATCGCCACTATGATCCAAAGTGCTAATTTTGCGATCCCAAACCACTATTTTGGCGGTATCTAAGCCTTTAAGTTCACCATCATTGGCTTCAATTTCGATCTCATAAGTGCCGGGATAGAAAAAAGAAATCCAGGTGTTTTGCGAACGCTGGTGGGAAAAAGCCACGCGACCATCGCCCTTAACCTTACTCCATATCACCGGAACGGTACAATACCCCACCCCACGACCATCGTCGCGCACACGAGCAGTAAGCGGTGCCCAATTAGGTAAAACCAAAAGCTGCGCCGGACAAGCTTTAACCTGTGGGGGTTGATTCACACCTCTTTGGGGCAAATATCCTATAAATAGAGGAAGAATTGAGCCCCCCTCGGTGTTTTTAGCCATATTTGCAGACCGTAAGCTAACAGTTTGATCTGGACGCGACTCTTGCACCAAAGAGAAATACGCATTGCCTTTAGGAGCAGATTCCCTTAGCCCAGCGATGGAGATATCACTGCTATCGGCAATAAACATAGGACGAGATTTAGCTCGAGGTCCAACAATCACATGAGCGCCCAAGATTTCCGTTTTACCCCTACTGCGAGTATGAATAATATTTTGTCCATCGGTGGTGGTCAACCCCAAAACCCATAAATCTCCCCCGTGATTCACAATTTGCGAACCTTTATCCCAGTTTAAATGCAATTGACGCGCCCAAACTTGCTGATAATTGATGCGCATGGGGCCTTCCATGGACACATCTTCTAAAAATAGATCTCCTGCCGCCATTTCACGACTTTCATAGCCGCGAACTCGCGAATTTTTAATTACCAAACGCCTTTTACTATTGTGAAAAATTCCGCTCCCCAATGAACCAAACCTTTCGAAAATCACAATGGGAGGAATACCGTCTTCGAGCACAAACTTTCCTGAGCCATCAATGCGCGCCTCAACTCCGATAATACGACGAACATTTTTGCGAATATATACATCTTTGGTAATGGTATAGCGACCGCCCGGATTAAAGAAGATAGTTTCTGCACCGTTATCAATGGCGTTTTGAATAGCATCCGAAGCATCAGCACCATCTTGAGTGCCACCATAATCCCCAGAAATAGCCACCCAATTGCCCACATAGCCCCAATACACCAAAGGCGTTTCCGAAACTGGCAAATTTAAGCTGCTATTTGGAGAAGAACACAGGCTATATATGGAATGAGAACCATATTCTCCTACATCAAGTTGCTTAACGCCACCCCCAGGGGAATCATCGTCCTGTATAGAAGCGCTATAACCCGCCACCGTAATACGCCGAGCAAAAAGCACCGCTCCTTGGGCATTTAATATGGCTGGTCCCCTTTCTTTGGTACTTCTATCGTGTTCTAATTTGCTGTTAATAAGGGTTAAGCTGGCTGTTCCCCCATAGTTTTGAATGGCCGGCACATTACCCCGAACCGTTAACCCCCGCGCTGTTACCACTTGGCCAATATTTAACAAACCCACTTCTTTTTGGTTTTTTAAAATAACATGCTCTAAAGTCATACCATTATAGGGAGAACCAGTGAAAATTCCCTTATCAAAGCCTTCAACTTCCACATGTTTTACCAATAAAGGGCCAATATAGGGCGCAAAAGACATATCTATACCTATAGCCCCGTGGCCGTCTTCGGATTTTACATTTACATTATGAACAGTTCCCTGAACCGCCGCATTAAAGCGTAAGCCTATGACTCCTGGGTTGTTTTTTCCCGTCAAAAGTGTAAGATCACGCACCGCATTACGAAATCTGGGCGCAGGCCCAAGACCGGTATAAAGCATAGCTTTGGGAATTTCTGGATTATCAAAACCTGTTGCACCATCTTTTAATTTAATTACAGTTTTTAGCTTGTGTTGCCCTTGTAAAATAGTGCGCCTATAAGCCTCAGAAGTGTCTTTTCCCGTGGGCCAACTTAAAGTGTTAGAAATTAAATAGGTGCCTTGGGGTAGATAAATTATGTAATCTCCATTGGGATGATCATTTAAAGCCTGCTGAATTGCTTTGGTGTCATCGGTTTTGCCATCGCCTTTAGCTAAATAAGGCTCTTCTTTGACATTAATGATTTTTGCGAGCATTGGAAACACCACATCTTCAGCCCATAATCCGCTCCACAAACACAAAATCACAAATATTTTTAACATTTTACACAACCTTTAAGTGCATAAACTAAATTTCTACTGTGTATTATAGAAACTTAGTGTTTTTTCTGTTAGTTTGGGGCATAAGTTTTGCAAGCGGGCAAAATTGTTTTCCCCAGGATTCTGTGGCGCGCATAGAATTTGTGGGCTTAAAGCACACCAAAGAAGCCCTGGTACAGCGTTATATAAAGCATCAAAATGGCTTTTTTTACGATTCCACTTTGGCTCAGCAAGAAGTCAATGCTTTGTTTGACTTGGGAATATTTGCGGAAATTAAAACTCAATGCCCTGCAAATGGCCATGGTGGAGTGATTTTGCAATATCATTTTTTGGAGCTTTTCAAATATTTGCCTGCGCCAGCTCTAAAGCAAAGCGATCAAGATGGTTGGATGCTAGGTGCCGCCTTTGCTGCCCTGAATTTTGGCGGACAAGCGGTGCGTTTGGAATTACAAATGCGCACTTCTGTAAAACCCTGGTGGCAATCAAAAGAATTTGCTTTTTACGGAAAATCGCCATGGTTGGCTAATGCGCCCTTGGATTGGGACGGAGAATTTATCAAAACTAATTCTTGGGATGCCCTGCGCCAGTTTAGCGATGACTCTTATTACGCTAATTTCGCCGGAAACTATCCCTTGAGCAAAAGATGCCTGCTTTGGGGGCAAATCGGCTTTAAATATGTGAATCACACCGAAGATCTAGCCTGGTTGCGCGCCGCAAACTACGACTATACTCCCCGAGTGGGCATTGGATTTATCTATGATTCTCGAGATGCTAAGCACAATCCGCAAACAGGTGTTTACAGCGAGTGGAGTTTGAGTCAATCTGGGGGATTTTTGGGCGGCGCGGGGGATTTTCAGGAGTATTTATGGGATTTGCGAGGATTTTATCCCAGTAAATGGGGACTTTGGGTGGGTTCTACGCTTTTGCGCTGGCGACCTGGGCAGATGGCTTTTTACGATTATTTATACCAAGGCGGAGCTAATACCCTGCGAGCCTACGACAGTTCTCCGGAAATTGTGGGACAACATGAAGTTATAACCAATTTTGAATATCAATTTCCTTTACTAAAGCGACAGCCCGTAAATCTTTCAGGGGTGCAGGCTTTTTACGCTTTAAACTTGGTTGTGGGAGCGGATGGAGCTTTGCTGTGGACAGAAACTTTGGGTTCAGAAAACTTGCGCAGTAGTATTTATGCGGGTTTACACCTAATTCTGCCCGCCATCAACCGTTTGCGCGTGGAATATGGCTACAGCCCACGACACAAAAATTGGAATATCAGCGTGGGCTTATTTGAGAAAAGCATCACGCAACGATGGCGTAGTAGGTGATGCATCTCGGTAACTCCCCCTCGATACATTTTTACCCTAATCCATATAGATTTTCACAGTAAAAACACTCGGGGACCTTAGATTGGAGACCGTGGGAAAACTACACGGGGTGGGTGATTTTTTTCCAAAATGCGCGGAAATGATTCTTTTCGGGAGTTTTGCGCATTTGGATCGCCGCTTCGGGGTGAGCATTGTGGATCCCCACAATCATTTGAGGGATAATATAACCCCATTCCATTTCACCACTTTCTCGCATGGGCACAAAGTCTGATTCCAAAATATCCAAGATGGGGCGAATATCGTATTTGGGATTTTTAAGGAAGCCCAAAAGCAATTCCGTGGAACAGTTCCCCGCTCCACGACCCATACCATAAATAGTGGCATCTAAGTAGTTAACTTCGTTCATGATGCACTGAATGGTGTTAGAAAATGCTAATTGCTGATTATTATGGCCGTGAAAACCCAATTCTTTGGTTTTAATCCACTTGCGATAGCGTTGTACCAAAGCGTCAATTTGTTCTTGGTAGTAATAGCCGAAAGTATCCACCATATAAACCACATCGGCGCGGGATTCTTTTTCGATTTGATCCAAAGCTTCGTCCAATTCGGGCCCGCTATCGCGGCTAGAAGCCATGATATTAATCGTTGTTTCATAACCTAAGTCATGAAAATGGTTTACCAAATGAATACATTTATCAATATCGCGCACATAAGTCGCCACTCGCACCATATCGTAGGGGCTTTCTTCACGCTTTTTAATGTTATCCATTTCCACACGGCCAATATCGGCCATCACAGAAATTTTAGGGCCATTTTCCACCCCATCTTTCATGCGGAAAAGCAAATCGTCATCGCAAAACTTCCATGCACCGTATTCGTCGCGACTAAATAACTTATCGCTGTTTTTGTAACCAGCTTCCATGTAATCCACGCCTGCAGCAGCCAGGGCTTTATATACACGACGCACCAAATCAAAGTCAAATTGATGCTTATTTATCAAACCACCATCGCGGATGGTGCAATCCAAAACCTTAATAGACGGGCGATACATATATTCTCCAATGAAATCTTTGCTCTTAAATTTAGTTAGAAATAATATTTATATAAGCAAAAGCCCTATAAAACTGTTTTTGAGCTTTATAAGGCTGAAATTTTATTGGAAAATTTTTGTACTAGTGAATAACTTTTGCTCTAGTGAATAATTTTTGTGCTAATAGAGTTACTACCGCTACGCAATCTCACAAAGCTTAGCCCATTTACGGGGTTCGCAGTGTGCAATCGCATGCTGAAATTCCCAGCTTGAGAATTAGAAACTTTTTGACGCGCCAAAATGCTTCCATCTAAGGCTAGCCATTCTACATGTATGTCCTGACCTTGCAAAGCTAGAGGCACGGCAAAATGCAACTCTACGCCGTGGCTTAAAGTTCGGGCTTTTAAGCCATGCAAACCGCGACTTAGTTGTGCCAATTCGCTGCGCGGTACTAAATGCAATTCGGCATTATTCGCGCCCCGCTGCAAGCTGATTTCCACTCCTTGGGCGGGGGAAACTTCTTGTACTTGAGTGCCTTGTTTGAGCACCAAAGCCTGGTTGTAGCGCGACAAATGCTCTATGCCCTGAACTTGTAAATTAGCGGTGCCAGCTTCGGCAACTTCTGCGGAAATTTCCCACGAAAGATTATCCCCAGACGCTTGGATGTGCTTGTGCAGAGATTTTCCTTGGGATTTTATCTCTAAAGCTACTTGCTGACCAGGGCCACGCGGAGGCTTGGGAGCAAGGATTTCACGATCATCTACGCCAATATAGTTGTAACTATCGCGCCACTTGCCTTTTTGCAGAGAAACTTGGGCAAGCCATTGGCGATCATTGGCGGCCACGGACAATTTTGGCAAAACAGTCTTAACTTCGTCATAATAAGCTGCATTATTAAACTCAAAGCCAGCGGGACGCTCAACATTAATCCAGCAAGCTTCAAAGGGTTCTAAAATTTGCACGGGTTCATATTCAACATCTCTCCACACCCAGCATTTATCATCACCGCTGTCTTTACTGTTTTTTACAATTTCAATATTCCAGCCATAGGGGTTAGCTATGATATTCCATCCTGTTTTTTCACTTTCAAGATTGATTTTTTGAGGTTTTGGATTAAAATTGCTGTCTGTAATTTCCTTGGAATCGCCAAAATACCAATAGCCTTGCCCAGCTTTTATAGGCCCAGCTTCATCTCGATTTTTATAGCCTCCATAGGGGCCAATGGAATGTAAATCATCCCAAGCATATAACTCAGCATCTTCGTCTAAATCGCCAGCAATAAAGGGATTTTGACCAAAACCTAGCATGGTCCAAGTGTCTTTTTCCAAAGAAATTTTTGGTGCGACAATGGTAAATTTCTCTTTACCCGACTTTTGCTCTGGTTTAAGCCAATTTAAAAGCTTGCTATCAGTTTTTAACTTCCAATTTAAAGTCCAATTTCCTGGAGGGATATTCAACCACTCAAAAGTAGGCTTTTCTATAGTAAACACAGTGTCTTGAGCTCCACTAAAGCTTAACTCATAGCTATATGTATAGTCAAGAAATGAATTCTTTGACCTAAATGATGGCAAAGTAATGCGCAGAGCTTGCCCGGTAGATGCTAACTGAACTTTACCAGAAAGCTGTTCTTCAAAATCTGGTTCATCACCTGAATCATCACCGCCTGTGGTGTCGCTATCGTCTTTAGTATCGTCGCCATTAGACTCAATAACTGGCCTTTCTACACTGCTAAGCGTAAAAGTTTCTTTATCAATACATTCCTGATGGGTGTTATAACCTACACAGGCTTTAACCGTAAATCCATCAGTACCTGTTTTACCATTTTGACTGAATGTTAATGTTCCATCTGTTGATAATTCTATTTCAGTAAACACCTGGTTGTTAGAATTTGAAGTTACCTCGATTTCACAACTTTCTGCAGGACAATTTTCAATGGTAGCAAAATCAGTGATACTATCTTTTCCTGAACCTACGACAATGGTATAATTGCTTTTAGCAATATCTATGGTAGGTGTTGGAGCTGCTACAGTTACGGTCAAATCTTTAGAAGGGTTAAAAAATTCTTCACAAAAACCCATCTGTAAATTAGATACTGGATTATCATAAATCTGTTTAAACTCAAGCTCTTTATCCAGCAAATAAATCCCATCATCACCGGCTAAAACAATTAGTTCTGGCTTTGCTATGTTATCTTCAATTATTAACTCATCGCCCTCTATAACAGCTATGGAATTTATTCTGGTAAAATCGATGACGTTAACATTTTGTAAGTTTATCGGCTGACTTACTATTTTTAATTGTTTGTTTTGTCCACTGTTGTCTAATCCAAATACACCAATATCATTTTTGTCATAATCTAAGAAGTAATAGTACTCTTCCGATATATACATGGCTTTTTCACCATCTGGCAACTTATAAAAGTTTGCTTCTGTTTGACTTGGGTTTTTATTATCAGGGAAAAGCCATAATTCAGTTTCTCCTTCTGTTTCTGAATCTTTAAGCACCAATAATCCTTTTAAGTTCTTATCATAATGGCTACTTATAAAACCAGTTAATTCATCGCTTGTAGATTGTAAGGTTCCATTTTCAACTTTTGCTACCTTAAACTCACCTTCCCCTGATTCTATAAGCACCCAAAACTTGTCCTCACCCAAACCGTGAATAGCGATAATATTTTCACCAGTGAGACAACCATTGCAGAAATCTTGCACAGAAGCATTGTCTTGTGCAGAGATTTCTTTATACTCATTTGGGTCGGAAGTTGGTGCTAAAAACTTAGGGCAACTTTCTGCTTCATCCACAAATCTCGTAAAAACACCATGGTCAAAAGTACCAATTTCACTGGATTGCCCATCAAAATCCTGCATATAAATGCTTTCTTCACCCTCACCCTCTTCCTGCCAAAAGAAAACGGGTTTTTCACCGTCGTAGCTAAAATCATCCACAGCTGTTGCTGCCCACGCCCCTATTACAGCAAGTAATAAAACTTTCCAAATTTTCTGCATATAAACCTCGTATGGTTTGTTCAAAACATACTCCAACTCATTATAATTTTACTTTATTTTTTGCACTTAAGCTATACTATTTAGCTTATGCTGTTTAAAATGTGATTCAAATCACGGTTTTTTTGCCTTTTTACGCATTTTGCAAAAATATATGGGGCCGGAGCCGGCACTCTGATCGGGTAAAATATGCCAGCCGTATTGGGTTTTTTCGCCTAAGGGGCTGGAATATGACACCACTTGCACTTGCTCAGCGCGCTTTTTGAGCAATTTGGCGATGACTTGGTCATTTTCTCGCTCGTCGAGGGCGCAGGTGCTGTAAATTAGTTCGCCGCCGGGGCGTAGTGCATCTACAGCTGAGCACAGCAGAGCGTATTGCTGTACGGCCAAGTTTTTGGCGCGGGCGGGGCTCCACTGGGCCAAATGCGGGGGAGATTGTAAAACATGGCGCTCCGAGGAGCAAGGCGCGTCGAGCAAGATTTTGTCCCAAGCTGCGGGTTGGTAACGACCAAAATTGGTGCCATCGTGGCCACTAATCTCTAAGTTGCCCTGCCATGCGGGGGGTAAACTTTGTTCTAAAACTCGTTGTAAACGCTGGCGGCGGGCGGCAGATCTATCGTTGCATTGCAAAAAGCCTGTGCCGGCCAATGCGGCGGCTATCACCAACGACTTACCCCCGGGGGCGGCGCAC
Source organism: Fibrobacter sp. (assembly GCA_012511955.1). Classification (GTDB taxonomy): domain Bacteria; phylum Fibrobacterota; class Fibrobacteria; order Fibrobacterales; family Fibrobacteraceae; genus JAAZFC01. The sequence goes on from JAAZFC010000006.1 coordinate 15,896, forward strand.
ATATCTAACACGCGGTCGCCGGGGCGCACCCCCAAAGCTTCCGCTGCTATATACGAAGCTCGATCCAAATAGTAGGGCTCGGCGCCAAAATCCAAGCAATGATAGTCCACCTCTTGCAGCAACGCATGACGCAGGGATTCCCACCGCTCCGCAAAGAGCTGCTGGTAATGCTGGTCAAAGGTGATTTTCTTCGCTTTCGCCATGGGGGAAATTTAGAAAATTAATGGGGAGATGCTACAAGCGTCGCGGGGAGTAGGGTGAAGCTACAATCTTTTCGGGGAGTAGTTAGTAGGGTGATGCCACAGGATTCTCGGGCAGTAGTTAGTAGTTAGTTTGTAGAAATCGCCGTACTCACTTCTTATCTGTAGAGGGGTATGGAGATAACACGGCAATCGCCTACGGACATCGAGTGGTTTTAACCGTTATTTTAAAGTTTTTCATTTAAAGTGGCACAAAGTCCTCCTTTTGTCGTCTATAGTAGTATGGCGAGAAATTTGTTCAAAGGAGGTTAAAATGAGCAAAAAAAATTATTCCCTTAGCAACGACTGCGTATTCCACATAGTATTTGGTAGAGAAGAAACCAAAAACAACTTACTTTATCTGA
>JAAZFC010000072.1 GCA_012511955.1 Fibrobacter sp.
AAGATATTTATCATTCATAATTCCATTAAAGAATCCAATAAAAACTGGTTTTTAGCAAATTTACGGCGCCATGGTCTAAAGTTTTCTCGTAAAACTGGTTTGCGTATTAGCACGGGCATGGCTTTTGTATTGGTGGTGTTGGTTTTTGGGTGGATTTTAACCTTGCTGGGTTTTTTGCGCTATCAAGAACAAGAATTAAATGTCCGCGAAGAACTAGTGCAGCAGTTAGAAATCAAGCAGAAAATATTAATACGGGAAATGCAGGAATTGTACAGCGCGGTGGGGCCTTTGCGAGAATTAGGTGTTTTAGAATCTAAAACCCCAGGGAAAAAAGTTGATGAACTCGATGATTGGGTGGATTATTTGGAAAGTATTGAAAGAAAGCGTTTGGGAGCAGACGAAGCGGATTCAAGCCAGGAGCCCTAATGGAAAATGTCTGGAAAAATCCCTGGCTTAAAGATGAAAGGTCTTGGGTTGAAAAACTCCCTTTATGGGAACTTTCCCAAGGCAGGTGGATGCTTTTATTAGCAGTTATTTTGGTGTTAATTAGCGGTTTAGGCATAAAAACTTGGCGTGTTTCGGTAGCTATTCGCAATAGTGATGCTCATGTCTCTACTTTAAATGAAGAGTATGAACATTTGATGCACCAAGTGCTTTTTGCCCGGGAATATACCCGTCTTAGTCAAGCTTTAAATCATATTGGACGGCGCTATATTACCCCACGGCAGCAGTTAAAACTCACGGAAACTCTATGGCAATTATCTCGGGATTATCGCTTTGATCCCCTGATTGTGCTAGCAGTGATGCAAGTAGAAAGTAGAGCTAATCCCGCTGCGGTGGGGCGTTATATTTCTGGGGCTGAAAGTGGTGCTTTAGGCTTAATGCAGGTAAAGTTAAGCACAGCTCAAATGATGGCTAAAGATTTGGGAATAAGGGTACATAGCGAAGCTGATTTATTTAAATCAGAAGTCAATATGCTTTTGGGCACTTATTATTTGATGCGTTTGGTGGCTCGTACGGGAGATTTAAATCATGCGTTGATGGCTTATAATATCGGGCCTGCTGGTTTGCAACGGGCTTTAGTAGGGAAGGGAACGCTGCCTAAAGGTTATGTGCAAAAAACTTTAAAGGAATATTATTTGTTGTGTGAAAAATTTGGCAAAGCGCCAAAATAAAAATAATCACAAAAAACTGTAAAGACTTGGGCTTTTTTATAAATTGTAGGCTGTGAGCATAGTTTTTAGAATAGCATTTACTTTTTTGCTAGGATTTTTCGTGTTAACAGAGGCAAAGCTGGTTAAGCACGATATTTTTTCTTTTGTGGATCAAGCTTTACAAACAGATCCTCGCGTGGCTGAGTTGGAATTTGGTTTACAGAGCAAAACCGATAGAATTGCCGCCATTAAAAAAGAGGTGATTTTGCCTCGACTGCAAGGGGGCATCGCCTTTGGACCTGCGCCGGGTTTGCAAAGCACAGTTAATGCCCAAGGGGACTCCATCAGCGTATGGGATTTTACCAAGTTAGGGCCATATTTTGGCACTGAAATCAACTTTGCTCAACCATTGAATGTGGGGCAATTACTCACAGGTATAGATGCTGCCCAGGCTGATTATGAACAAACAAAGTGGGATATTAGGTACAAAAAAGTCCACCAATCTTTGGAATATCAGCAAATGTATTACGGCTATTTATTGTCCGTAGAGATGCTAAAGTTAGCCGCCGATGCTGAAAAACAGTTAGAACGCGCTGAAGAAGCCATCGAAGATGCCTTAGATGATGATGTGGAAGGAGTTTCTCAAAACGATTTGCTCACTTTGCGGGCAGGATCTTACCAAGTGGCCAAAGGGCAAGCCGAGGCGCAAAAAGGCTATGCTAAGGCCAAATCGGCCATGTATTTTGCTTTAAATTTAGAAATCCAAGATTCCCTTGAACTTGCAGATTCGCTGTTGCTCCCGCGAACAGAAATAGTTCCGCCCTTGGACACTTTGCGTTTATGGCTGCGGGCAGAAAGTCCTGAGTTAAAGCGTTTAAAGGCGGGGCTTAGTGCAAAAAGTAGCTTGGTGGAGTTAGAAAAAGCCAAATTAGGTCCGGAATTCTTTGTTTTTGGTTCTTTTAAATATGCAAAATCTTGGGCGGGGGATCGCAAAGGTAAAAGCCGCGATGTGTTTTCGGAAGACCCTATTAATACTCTATCTGGTAGTTTAGGCTTAGGTTTGCGCTACAAGTTAAATGTATGGCATACTGCAGAAAAAGTTCGTCAAAGCAAAACAGATTTGCGTCAATTACAGATGTTAGAAAAATATGCGGCTAGCGGTTTAGAATTGCAACTAGAAGATTACTATCATGAATATTTAGAAAGCCAAACTCGCTTAGAAGCGGTACAAAAATCCCTTCGTGCCACTGATGCTATGCTCAAAGGTGCGGCCATGTCTTTTGACTTGGATCCTAGTAACCCCAAAGCCTTGCTCAATGCTTATGTGGCCAATATGAATATGCAAAAAGACTATTACTTTGAAGTTTATCGCTATAATATGGCGGTAGCTAAGTTAATGACGCATTTAGGTTTGCTTTTGCAAGACTATTTACCATATTTAAATTAGTATAATTTGGCTTAGAGGTATGAAATTGAAAGTAATATGGTTTTTTCTGTTGTGCGTAGCTACAATTTGGGCTAATCCTGGGGATCCTACAGTTTTGGTTAAAGCTAAAGACAAAGAACTTCAAGTCTTGTTGCGAAAATCAACTCGTAGCGAAAAAGATGTGCAAAAAATGAAGGTATTAATCAACAATATGTTTGATTTTTCACTTTTAGCTGCCAAAAGTGTGCCCACTGCCACTTGGAAAGATTTAAGCTCGACTCAACAAAATGAATTTGTCAGTGCTTTTAAACAAATGGTGGAAAATTCTTCGGTAAAGCAATTAGAAGTTTATCGCTCTGATTCAACCATTTACGAAAAGCCCAAAATTCGCAAAAACAGCGCCCAAGTGGCGGCCCAAGTATGGTATAAAGGCAAAGCATCACACTTGGTGTATAAGTTTGACTTGGTGGATGACCAGTGGAGAGCGTGGGATTTGATTATAGATGATCTTTCTACGGCACGCAATTATCGAGAACAGTTTAATAGCATTTTACGCACCAAAAGCTTTGATGAGTTATTAGAAATCGTGCAAAAAAAAGCCGCCGAGATTAAATGATAATTTTTCTGTCATTTTTACTATTAATTTTACTGATAGTGCTGTGGTGGCCTTTTAAATTAATAGTAGAGCATAATTTCCCACCTCGCCAAAGTCGTGTGGAGTTGGGTTTTATGAGGAAAAAATGGCAGTTTTATAATAGTTTCAAAGCAAAGCAAGACCCAGAAGAACCGTCACTTACTAAAGAATCTGCTGTAGGAAATGAAAAAGATGCTGCTGCGACTCAAACTGTAACACCGGAACCTGCGGCGTCAAGTTATAGTGAATCTAGCCACAGTTCTGACTATGAAAGCTATGATTTGCGCAGTTCTAAATCAGCGTCTAAAATTCAGCCCAAAACAGCAACAGAAACTGAGGAACAAATAAAGACTGAGTCAAAGCTAGAGTCAGGAGTAGAGTCAAAACCTGAGTTGGAACATTATAGTTACGACGATTTTTTTGCCTCGGAATCAGTGGAAAAAGACGCTGTTCCTGAATCTAAGGAAAAATTCTGGTCTAAGCGAGCGGTTTTTGCGGCTTTTTTAGCGCCATCCAGTGCCCAGCGGAGCAAAAAAACTTTTAAAAGCTTAGTGAAAAGGTTTGTGAATATTTTTAATGTGGATTTTCGCAAATTAAATTTGAATGCCCCCTTGCATAATCCCGCATATTTTGGAGTGATTTTTCCTCTCTGGGAGTCGCTAAAGCACAAGTATGCTTTTACCAAAAACTGGAATTTATACACCGATTGGCAATCTGATGAGATTTTTGAGGATTTGGAAATTTATATGGTTGTAAAATGGCGCATAATCACGGTGTTTTGGTATTTATTACGCAGTATATTTAACCTTTTGGTTTTAGCTTTAATCGTATTAAGAAAGCACAAATATTATAAAAACGAAGTCCATATATCCCAACTATCTCGCTGGAAAATTGCACTTATAAACCATTTCTTTTCTTTAAAGGACGCTTGATGGCTAAAAGAATAAGTTTAGAAAAACTATTGCAAAGTTTAGGTTTGGGAACCCGCAAAGAGTGTCGCAAATTGGTGCGGCGCGGCTTAGTGGAAATTGATGGAAAGGTAGTAGAAGATCCTTTTATGGTAGTGCCCAAAGATTTGCAAAAACTAATGGTAGCCGGAGAAAGTGTAGAGGTTCACACAGAACTTTATATAGCCTTGCATAAACCGCCCCGCTATGAATGTTCCCATTATCCTCAGCAAAATGAATCAGTCTTTGCTTTGTTTCCACCGCGCTTTATCAAAATGGCTTTGAATAGCGCTGGTCGCCTAGATTTAGACACTACGGGCTTAATTTTATTTTCCACCAATGGGCAATTTATACATCATATAGAATCTCCGCGGCGCGGTTTGACTAAAACCTATGAAGTAGAACTTAGCGAAGAAGTTAAAACATCCCAGTTAGAAGATTTACGCGCAGGAATGATGCTAAAGGGAGAAAAGCAAGCCTTAGTTCCCCAAAGCGTAAAGCAATTAAACTCCCATAAAATTGAGTTACAAATTAGCGAAGGTCGTTATCATCAGGTAAAAAGAATGTGCAAAATTGCAGGATTAGAAGTGGTGCGCTTGCATCGTACTGGAATAGGAAAACTAGAATTGCAAAATTTACCAGAAGGTCAGTGGCGTTATTTGGATGAAAGTGATTTTAAAGACTTGAATTGGTGTGTATAATAATTTACATACTTACAATCTACAAGTGGATTATATTATATGTATAAGTTAAGTTTGGAAGAAAATTATGACCATAGACCCATCTGCATTTCAAATTAAGGAAAATTATACCCTTTTACAGCCTAAAACTTTAGGTCCTGAAGAAATAGATTATTTGCCAGCGCAGGTGAAAGATGTATTAGTTAGTAAAAAACAAAACATTATTTTCAGTTTAAAGTATATAGACACAATTTTTAGTTCCCACCTTACAACTTTTGTACAAATATACCGTTTATTGCAAAGTTTTAATTTACAACTTATTATTACAGACTTAAGCCCCGCAGTACTCAATGTATTGCAAATGACCCAGCTAGATAGCCTTTTGGCATTGCACCTCACTTTGCAAGATTTTGAAGATAGTTTGGCCCAAGAAAACAAAGTAGAATCGAAGTCCAAAGACTTAGACTTTAGCTATGAAATCAAAGAAGAAGGGGGTAAGGCCTCTGTGATTTGCGAAGGCTATATGGCATTTGGGCAAAAAATTAGAAGCTTGCAAAAAGAATTGAAAGACTGTTCTAAAATTAGTTTTGATTTAACTAAAGTAGGCTATATGGATACTCGGGTCTTAATTATGCTTTCCAGTTTGGCTAATCAAACTGAGGTAGAGATAGTTGGAGCTAGCAATGTGATTGTAGAGTTGTTTGAGCAACATCGTCTTAAAGACAAGATCATTTTTATAGATTAATAGCGCAAATTTAGAGTTAAGATTTGTTTTGAAGCTAAGAAGTTCACAATTTGTGGGGCACTTTCCCAAGCGTAATGTACACTAAAGTCTAGCCCATTGTATTTTGCATGTAAAGCAGCACCTAAGCTTAATAAGCGCACATGGGAGCCTAATACTTGGTGCACACCAGCCCTAAGAGCAAGTAATTCCCACATATTATGCTCAATGCCAGCCATTAACCTATCGTTTAAACCTTGGTTTCCCATGCGCCAATCCATATAAAAACCTGTGTTTTCAAAGGGCTTGTGAAAGGCACCTACGGTTAGTAACCAGGGTAAATCTTCACTGTATCTACGCCCTGTTAAAGTGTTGTGATAAAAAATATCGCTGTAAAAATCTTCTACCATCATGGCAAAACTAGTTTGTGGAGATAGTTCCCATTGTAAGCTCAAATCTAAGCCATAGCCCATGCCATAGCCGCTGGAACGCGCTTGTCCCACGCCATTTTGTCCTGCTTGTATAAAATAGCCCTTAATTCCTATGGCACCGTGTATTCCCACCAACCACGAAGAATAGTAACCCAAATCGGCGGCTATATTAGTACTCAAACTCATTTCACTGGCTAAATCGTCGCCTTCAAAGTGCACTTGCTGAGACCACCAACTACCCCCATGCAACAAGCTTGCCCATTGGGTAAACATCTGGTGTCCGCCTCCGGGTAAGGGAGAAGTGGCAAAAGATATTTCTCTTTTGTTTAATTTTGTCAATCCTGCGGGATTGATTATATCGGAACCGTTTTGGGCGTTCATAGCCACTCCAGCTCCTCCCAAAGCACGGATGCGAGCATGGGGTTTAGGACTGGCGAAAAAACCTCGCATGGCTGAAAGTTGATGTTTAGTGCTATAATCTGCCTCGAAACCATCGCTATCTCTATTATCTTTTTTAAGTAAAAATATTCCCGCTTGTTTATATGCTGCCACTGCCGCCACTGTTCCCATACTGGCTAAGCCCACCCATAAATTTGATTGGGGAATATGTTGCGCTACGCTTACTTTTTCTACTGGGCTATATGCAGGGAGTTTTATGCCAAAAGATTCCTCCAAGGCATATTTGCCTAAAACCACCAAGCTGTTTTCTATTTGGATGGGGATGGAGTATTGGTTAGATTCTAGCAATGCGCCATGTTGTCCACTAAAAACTTCTACTTGTAAGCTGTATTTTTCTTCATGTTTGGCTAAATCCAAAACCATACTATAGTTTATTTGTAAATTCTGAGCTAAATTTTTGCGACATTTATCGGTGAAGCAGCGCGGCATATTTTCTACGCCCATTTTTTGCAACTTTTCTGCCGTTTCTTCGTGATTTAATATTCTAAATAAGCCCATTTTCTGTAGCTCTAGCCGCATGGAATTGTCTAATATTTGCGCTTCTTGAGTGCTGGCTTTGCGGGTTTGCACAGGCATTATAACCATGCGCGGCGCAGTAAGAGCCCATAGCTGTATGGATAGCAAAAATAAGATGGTATTAATTCTTTTAATCATTTGAATACCACCACTGCTTTAACGAGTTTTTGCAATAGTTTAGCATTATGAGGGTTTTTAAGCTCTAAAACTACCAAATAACGTCCATTGCGCACCATATTATCGTATTTATCTAGGCCATCCCATGCTACGCTGTAATTTGCGGGGCTTTGATCTTGATTGTGCACTAAAGTACGGACTTCATCGCCGGTCATATTGTATATGCGAATTTGCACTTGTACGGAATTGTACCCCGCTATGTATGGAGTATAACGCACCGCAGTTCCAGGAAAATTATTGCCATCTATCAATGCCGTTACATAGGGAGAAAAAGGATTGGGAATTATATCTAAACTCGCTTGTAAAATGCTTTGACCAGTGGTTGCTAAAGCGTAAAAAGCGGGGCTATTTTTTACACAAGCTACCCGCAGCCAGGGAATTTTATCGTAATGCACTGTTTCCAAAGAGTTTTTAAGCTCATCTTCCACTTTTATTCTCGCCATTTTTTTAGGTTTCACTGCTTGGATGGTTAAGGCCGCAGTGTCTATTAATTTTAAATTATGATTTTGGGAATCTTCTATATTAAATTCTAAAAATAAAGGTTTTATAGAATTTTGTACATCATAAGCTGTATTGTAAAGAGGTGTTTTTAATTCAATGCTATCTAAATGATAACGCAATCTTTGCATATTATCGAACTTTTGCAAATAAATAAGCTTATTTTGATTATCGCTCCAAGTGGCGCTATCCACATATACGGCTAGGGTGGAGTCATGGAAAAATCTATGGCTTTGCTTGGCATTGGCTATGCCAGCGACATTTATTTCTAGGGTGTCTGTGTGATGGTAACTCTGTGCAGAAAAATTAATTGGCCCTATAAAGTCAGAACGCAAGTAAAGTATGTTGTTCTCTATTTTTGTTGCTGCAAATTTAGGCTCAATGGTGAAACCTAAGGGGGCATTCCAAGTATTGCCTAAAGAATCTAAAATATTAGCAGTTAAAATAAGCGTGTCGCCGCCTAAAACTTGCTCATTTTTAGAGATTTTTAAAGAAAACTCTCCATTATTAGGAGCGTGCTCGGCGATAACTATTGCTCTGCTTTCTTGGGATTGATGATTTGCTATTTTACTATTACATAAAAGCTTAGTGCTGCCTTTTTGAAGAGTTTTGATTTGGAGTAGGTCTTTTTCTATTTTAATATCAGCTAATTCAGGGTTGTTTAGGCTGCATTCAAGGGACTCTGCTGAAAGTTTGTGACTTAAGGATTTGTGGGGAGTTTGCGCTTTTATTTTAAATGTTTGGGTGACTTCCACTGGCATATAAATTGTATCATTGCTTTCGATTTGCAGCTTAAAAGGTTCGCTTGCATAGTCTATTTCCAAGCTAAAATGCTTGGAAGGATAAGGATTAGCAAAATACATTCCCTGACTATAAACTTCAAACCAATAGTCCAGCTGGTTTTCAAAATTACTAGTAGTGTAATTAAAAAGTATTTGATGAACTTCATTTCTGTGGGCTAAAATTCTTTGGGCTGGGCCATTGCTGGGCTTTACCCATAAAAATGCACTATCTACTTGGTTGTACAATTCTAAGTTTAAAGGAATAGCAGTGCTTTTTTTAGCTTGGCTAACTGGTGGAGGTCTTATGTGTACAGCTGGAAAGGCTATGGAGTCTTGTTGCTGTTTTTCGGTGCTTATGGTGCGCTCGTGTTGCCACAGAGGTATCCAATCACTGGAATCAGGAATTAAGCTGTAAATTAGTGTACCTGGGCTTACAGGAATGGTATCTGGAGCTTTGTTAAGCATGGAATTAGGGTAATGCAATTGCATTGAAGCTTTAAGTTCTTGTATGGAAAAGTCTTTGAGTAAAGGATAGGCAACAAATTCGGATTCATATTTTTGCAAACTAATATCTGGTACAATAACTGTGCCTTTGCCAGTAAATCCACCTATAAAAAGCACTTCTACAGGAACATCGGCGCTTTTCCAATTTAATCCTTGGGCTCTGATAAAATAGTTTCCTGGGCTAATGTTTCTAAAACCATAAAACCATTTTTGCGTGGATTGGAATGTGGCAAAAACTTTTTGTTGCAGTGAATCAGCTTGCCATAATTCCACTAATATTTGCTGATCTTTTAGTTGCGGAGCCAGTAAATATCCCTCTACTCTAGCTTCTAAATTAATTACCAAATCCTTTTGTATATGTTCAATGCTATGTACAAAGCTTACAGTGTCTGGGGGAGAAGTCGCTGTTTTTGTTTTGGCTTGGATCACCCATTGTCCTCCAATGGGCAAATCTAAAGCGTATTCCCCTTGGGCGTTAGTTTGGCTGCGTAATTCCAAATTCTTATGGTGGAGTGAGTATGCCCAAATTTCTGCATGGTGCTCTAATTGTTCCGTTTTTTTATCTAATTCAGCTTCTTCAATGGTACGAACTTTACCGCTAATTAGGGCTTGCCCAGGAGTGAGCTGGTGATTGATGCTTGCTGTGTTTCTAAAATTTGCCTCGGCATAAACTGGAAAATGATGGGGTGCATGTATGGAATAAGACCAATTTTCACACGGGGCATAAACGGGGATAGAGCCTTGTTTATTACTGCTAAATACATTTACTGTTTGCCCTTGTTTATCATAAAGTTTTAAGTGTGCCGAGCTAAAAGCTTTAATGTCAGCAATAAGTTTAAAATTTACTGCACAATTATTGATATTTAGCTGCTGAATACCTAAATCCACTGTGTCTTCTTGGGCTAATTTAAGGCTTTGAGACAGTAAAACAGTTCCATTATAATTGCGAACTTTCCAATCCCAAGTTCCCGCATCTATGCTAAGTTTATAAGCTCCATTATTTTGGCTTACAGTGTGTACGGTATCGCCGAGATTGTTGCTGGCAGAGATATGTAAATTACCTTGGGGAAGCCCCAAATGGTTATTGATAAATCCTTTAATAATGCTTTTGCTACTATGCAAAGTGCAACACACCGTCCCAGAGCTAGGGATGTCTAAATTTAAAGTCTGTTTTTTAAAGCCTGCTTGTATTATAGAAATTTGCGCTTTACCAGGATTTACCCAGAAATTTAGCAATCCATGACTATCGCTTAAAGCATGTTGCGGTGGGTAGCCGTCTTTGGTGCTAATTTGCATTTCCCCAAATGCCACCGGCTGCAATACTTCGCCTTGGGGGCGCACAAATTCAAACTTTCTGGCTTTTCGCTGTTCATCTAAGCTAAAATACCAAGTCTCTGAAATGCCGTGGTGCAGGTTTTGATCTTGGTTGCTTACAGTCCAGCGCCATTCCCCCCCTTGCAAATCCTTATGAGAAATCGTCCAAGAGGAGTCTGCGGTGCTTCCATACTTTTCTATGCGCCAGCCAGTCACAGTTTTGCGGGCTAGTTGCACCTGATAAAGCACAGCTTTACTTAAAGGTCGCCAGCTAAAGTTTAAAATGGGGTTTTGTTGGCGTAAAATCTTTGCTTTATTTTGGGGACTGCGTAATTGTGCACCGGAAATGCTGTTTTTTGTTGTAAATAAAGGTTGGCTAACCCAGGAGTTGTTTTGTGTGGATTGAGGATGCTGGTTCAGAGCATTGGCCAAGCGCACTTTATGCTGTGCTAAGGGGTTTATCCAAGTGGGGATTAAAGCGCTTAAATTAATGGCTTTTTGCGAGATAATAGTATCTGCCAAAATCGTTTGAATTTCCCCATTTTGTTGTACAACTTGCAAACGGCTAAAAGTAATATTTTGCGGTCTTTCCAAAACCAAATGCCACGGAGTGCTAGAACTGATACTCACAATGCGATGCAGAGGCGTTTTAGATGCGGCCAAGCTCAAGTTTAAGGCTAACAACACCCACAAGCTTATCTTTTTATAATTAGAAACCATAGTGTAACCCCAAGTTTAAACGCGCAATGGGCAAAACTTCCCACTGGGCAAAAGTGCTTATTTTACTGAAGTGCCACTGAACAAAAGCGTTAATTAGGGGAACAAAACTCCGCGATTCTATCATAGCTCCTAAGCTAGCACCACCGTATTTTGAATACAAGTTTAAGGTGCTTAGATGATTAGGTTTTAATTGTAGAGCCAAATGTTGCCTTAAGTCTAATTCCTTGGATTGTACATCGCTATGGGAAATTTCCGTGGCGATTTTTTGGTTAAAATAAATGTAATTAATTTGCACCCATGGCTTGATTTGCAAGCTCAAGTGGTGAATGGTGGGGATTTTTACATAAATAGGCTGGTCTGTATAAATATCGTTGCTGGTTTTATAAGCCAGTAAAAGACTATCGCGGGCCTCTGGACTTTCCCATTTTAAGTTGGATTTTAAGCTGAATCCATGCATAAAATAGGGCAAATTTTGCCGTAAACTATAAACCCCAAGCATTTCCACCTTTGTGGACATTAAAGCGCGCCAGCTAAGCCGTGCGAGTTTGATTTCTAAAAAAGCTGGCCAAGCATCTCCTTGATAATCACCATGCACTAAGGAGTGAAAATCAGAGTCATGCCATTCAGAGCTAAAACTTTCCGTGCTTTGATCAGTGGGGTTGACATGTCGGTGATGCAAAACCCAATCACCTTTAGTGGTGGTGGAACCGTTTAGTTTTAGTGAGTGTTGTACTAAGCCCACTTCAATATGATTTTGCTTTTTGCTCTGTACTTTGTAAGCTAGGGTCAATGCCTCCCAAGAAAAATTAAGTGAACTATTGGAATTGAGCCAGGCATTATGCTCTAAGACGCTTTTTTCTTTATTAGTTTGTTTTTGCTCTAGGTGGGCATTTTTCCATTGGTTTTGCCCTTCTATGCGCAAAATCGGTTGCCAAGCCAAAAACAATGAACCATCATCGGTGATAGGAATGCGCGCCGCAATATTTAGCAAAGATAGCTCTCGGGGTCTTTCGTTATCTGGGGCAAAGCGCAGAGAATGTTTGTGGGCGTTTTCCCAAGAAAATTGCCGCGGCATGCTTTTAGAAATAGGCAGATTGAATTCCAAGGAAAGCCCTGCATCGCAATTTTGGGCAGGGTGGGGTGGACTAATGGTGTACCAACGCATATCTGTAGATTTTTCGCCACCAATAAATTCAGCAGCCCAGCTGGTATTAAGTAAAAAAGCAAATATGCAAATAAAAATAAGTCTCAAATTAATATATCCTATGGCTACCTTATAGGATTATCGGATTTTTAGACCAAAAAGTAAAGGGAAACCACAAAAAATGTTTAAATCAAGAAATATTTTTGTCTATGGTGGTAGAAGGTAGCTTAACTCCATGACTAATGCTAGAGCTAATGCGCTTTCTTAAAGTAGCGGAATACTTGAAAACAGGAACTAATCTTTCAGGTAAGATAACTTCTTCACCAGTGCGCAAGTTGCGAGCAGGTCGGGATTTCCGTACTCTGAGTGAAAAGGTTCCAAAGCCTCTGATTTCGATGTTGGAGTTTAAATCTAAGCTTTTGCCAATCTGCTTGAGTAGTTCTTCTACAGTGGATTTGATATCTAATTGAATAAAACCCGTAGAGCGAGCTACTTCTTGTATTAAATCTTGTTTTGTAATATTTGACACTCTTTAAATATAAAGATACTAATGCTTTATTCCAAGGAAATATCTCAAAAAAAAATACGATTTTCTATTTTTATGCGGATAAAAGGCGTATAAAATGTTGATAGAAGTTGATAGAGTGTTGGAAGTGAAAAATAGCAGAATTTGGCCCAATGTTATAGTCTCTCCCATGGCGGGAGTAACCGATATTGCTTTTAGGAAATTGTTGTGGGAATTAGCTGATAAACGTATTGGTTTGACCGTTTCTGAATTTATTTCTGTGGAAGCCCAACCTGTTTTAACACCTCGTAATTTGCAAGCTATAACTCCTTTTGCCGGAGAAAAACCTTTTGCAGTACAGCTTTTTGGGGCAAGTCCCAAGAAAATGGCTCAAGCAGTCATAGAAGTTCAAGAATTAAAACCCGATTTTATCGAAATAAATGCAGGTTGCCCCATGAAAGCGGTGATAGGTCGTGGGGGAGGGTCCAGTTTGCTTAAAGATTTACCGCGCCTGCAAAAAATGCTGCATTTAAGTCGAAAAGTGCTGGATATTCCTCTTTTGCTTAAAACCCGCATTGGTTGGGATCAGGAGAGTATTAATATCGTTGAAGTAGCGCGCATTGCCGAAGGGGAAGGGGTGGAAATGCTAACCATTCACGGTCGTACTAGAGAACAAGCATATAAAGGCTTAGCTCATTGGCCCAGTATAGCTAAAGCGGCGCAAAGCGTGAAAATTCCTGTGATTGGAAATGGTGATATAGCCACAGCAGAGGGGGCTCGTCAGCGTTTGCAACAATACCCCGAATTGGCAGGTGTAAGTGTAGGTCTAGCGTTGATGCATAATCCTTGGTTGATGGCTCAAGTGGCTGATTTGTGGAGTGGACTTCCTGTTAAAGTTCCCGGCGCTATGGATTTGCAGCAGATGTTTCAACGCTATATGGATTTACTCATAGAAAATGGATACACCATGGACTCACTGGCTGGGCGTTTAAAGCAACTGGTGGCGCGAATTTTACGCTTTATAGAGCCTGATATTTATGACATCCGTCATGAAATTTTAACTAGTACACATACCGCAGAACTTTTAGATAAACTGTGGCATTTTTTAGAGAAAGAATACAAATATAGGGGGTGTGTGTTTGTACCAGGTCGCATAAAAAACCTCAATGGGGCAGGTAGTACCACCATTGAGGAGTGATTTTTAAAAGCGTTTAGGCTTTGATGATAGTTTCTTTGGCAATAACAACAATTCCTTGTTCAGTTACATGAAACAGCTGTTTGTCCCTTTCTAAATCGTAGCCTATTTCGTAGTTGCGGGGAATTCTCACCCCTTTTTCGATAATAGCCCTTCTGATTTTGGCACCAGCTCCCACGCTAACTTCGGGGAACAAGATAGAATCTTCTATTAAAGAACCTTTTTCACAAGTAACCCCAGGACTGAGTACAGAATGTACTACATCGGCACAATCTACAATACAACCAGCTGAGATAATTGAGTTTGCAATTACTCCAGTGGTGTTGGTGTCCCCAGGAGATTCCTTAGTGAATTTAGCGGGGGGGACATTCCAATTTAAAGTGCGAATGGGGAAATTGTTGTTATATAAACGAAAGATAGGATCACTGGCGCAGAGATCCATGTTGGCTTCATAAAATGCTTCTATGGTCCCTACATCACGCCAATATCCTCGAGTATCAGCTTTTTCTCCGCGGATAACATTAGTATTAAAATCGTAAACATATACGGGGTAATCAGGAAAAATTCGCGGAATAATATCCTTGCCAAAGTCAAAAGAACCTTCGCGCTGATTGGCAGCGGTGAGTTCTCTTACCAAAAATTTGGAGTTAAAAACATAGTTTCCCATGGATGCCAAACACCATCCAGGGCGATCAGGCATTTCTTTTGGTTCGGTGGGTTTTTCTTCAAAACCTATCATGCTACCGTCGGAATTTACCTCTATAATGCCAAATTCACTAGCTTCGGACACTGGCACGGGAATAGCTGCGATGGTGAGCAAAGCCGCCCGAGACAGATGGAAGTCCACCATTTGGTTTATATCCATTTTATAAATATGATCACCACCAAAAACAGCTACTAAGTCAGGTTTTTCATCAGTAATTAAGTTTATATTTTGATAAATAGCATCGGCGGTTCCTCTATACCAGTCACCACCAGTGCGCATTTGCGCTGGTACTAAATCCACATATTGGTCTAGGGAGCGGTTGAGGTTCCAGGCGGCGCTAATATGCTTATTCAGAGAATCAGATTTGAATTGGGTGAGTATCTTAATCTTAAAAATACCAGAATTAATAAAATTGTTGAGTACAAAATCGATAATGCGATATTTTCCGCCATAGTGAACAGCTGGCTTGGCTCGATCTCTGGTAAGGGGTTGCAATCTTTCTCCTTTGCCACCAGCCATTATCATAGCCAAAATATTAGTATTATGAGTGCTGAAATTCATATAAATTCCTATTAATTAATGCTTTAAATAAACCTTACCCTATCATTGTATTAAACTATCACATATAATGCAATGGTTTACAGATTATTTTGCAAAAAAAAGAGGCGCTAAAAAGCGCACTCTAGTAAAGTTTTATATTGATAAAAACTTAATTAATATCGCGCTCTGTTAAAGCCCGTGAGTAATCCCATAACATTGGTATATGATATATTAGATTGCGCTAAAAACGATGCGGCGGCTTGTTGTTTAATTTGCAAAGAGGTGTAACGCGATGTTTCCAAAGCTTGATCCACTCCAGTATAGGCAGAAGAAGCCGCTAAGTAATTACTTTGCTTGCTATCTAAATTGTTTTTAGCAGAGGTAATTACGGTGATATTGGTGTTTAAACGCGCCACATTTCTTTTTAAGCGCACTTGTCCGCTATCTTGTTCGGTGAACTTTTCCACAGCTTCTTGGGCTTGAGCTTTCCCATTGTCTTGGCTCCAGGCTTCCGCCATGGAATCCGTGCTGAGATTTAACCCATGATAGACATTTGCGCCATCAGAATCGCTATCCAATGCGAAGCGAGTATCCAAAAGACTATAGCTAACCCAATCTCCAGGATTCTCGCTGATTTGATAGCTGATACCTGCGCCAGTTTCGCCGTTTACAATGGCGTCTGGGTCAAAGTTTCCAGTGAGTAAAAGCTCGCCTTTGTAACGCGTAGTATTTACCATATTGGTGATTTGTACGCGCAACTCGTCGTATTCTTTGCCTAGATTACCACGAACTTGAGCATTGTCTTCTTCGCTGGCTTCGCGAGCCAACTCTTCCATTTTATCCATAAGCTTAGAAATGCTACCTAAAGCATCTTCCGCAGTTTGCAAACGCATTAGATGTTCTTCTAATCCCTTAGATGCATTGGCAGAGTATGTTGCGAGCTTGTTAAGTTCTTGGGCTTTAAAATAAGCAGAAATATCGTCCGAAGGCCTTTTGATTTTAAGACCAGTGGCGATGCTTTCCAGCGATTTTTCAAGGTTTGAATTGTAGGTGTTTATAATTCGCGATAAACTATAAGCACCAGGTGTCATAGGACCAGTGATTCCATTCATGATTTTCTTCCCGTTCCATGGGTGAGTAACTCTTAAAGACTCAACACCACACCCTTGGAATAAGGTGTTGGGTCTCCGATCACAAGGGGTTCTGGAGTTCCCATTGGCTTCCCGACCGCAGGGCAGAACATCCTCTGTTAGAGTTATCGGCTCTTTTTATGAAAACTTTAGGAAAAAATAATTTTTATAGTTTTACAGTGATTTTTGCCCCTTGGGCGCGAGGAATGGTGCCGTCTTTACGCAGACTTACTACTATTTCTTCTATGGTTGGGTATTTGTTTTTTAATTCCCCTGCAACTCGAGCTGCTAGGGTTTCAATCATATTAAACTGACCTTCTATAGCTATCTTTTCTACAGCTTCGGCAATTTCCACATAGTTTATGGTATCATTCAGTTCATCGCTTTGGGCTACTTTAGCAATATCTATAATAATGCCAATATCAAAGACCACCTTTTGAACTTGAGTGCGTTCATAAGGCAGATCTCCGATAATACATTCGACTTCTAAGCCTAAAATATCAAGCTTAGATGGTAATTTACCAGGTAAAGAGTACAATACTACCCGCAATGCCCACTGCAGCAATTCCTAGGAATAAATTGCGGGCAAAAGAATATGAATTAAGAGTTTTTTTGTTTTCTTCTTGTATAGCTTCGTACTTGTTTAAAAAGCCATTTTCTTCATTACGGCTAGCAGCAATAAGTGCGTCAATACATACTTCTTCCCCATTACAGTATGGGTTTAGAGTAAATGAGTTTATATGATTATCGATCATTTCTTGGCTATTATCGTAATGCTTTTTGAGTTTACTGTGTTCCATGTGTTGTAAAACACCTACGGTTAAGCTAGCTGCAGAACCAACTATTAAACCCCATGCAGTCCATTTACGATATTCATCACTGCGATCAAAAACTGCATCTATATCTGTGAAGGAGTCATCATAATCTGCTTGAGAATAGACTTCATCTTCCACATCTTGGTAGTCAGGATCTGGTATATCTATTTCATCATCATCATCTTCTTCTTGGGCATAGCTACTAGCGTACGAGTCTTCACTTTGGTATTCATCATCTTCATCGTCGTCGTAAAGTGATGAGCTGAGCCCACCTCCAATATTATCTATGGCATCGTCCATGTTTGCAAGTAAGCTTTCTAATTCGCTTTTTATGTTTTCAGCAATCTCTTTGAGAGATTCTTCTTCAGCTTCGCGATTTTTTTCCCATGCTTCGGTGCGCGTTTTGTAATTGTCTGCGGACTCATCACTATTTTGTGATTGATTGGGAGGATAATTATCCATTATTTTACTGATTTCTTCAGAAGATTGAGAGTCCCAATCTTCAATGGCATCTTCAATTTTGCCTTTAAGCTCATTTAAACCATCTTCATCGCCTTTAGCTTGAAGTTGTTTAATTTCTTTTTTAAAGCTTAGAGCAATGTTTTCTATGGTATCTTTTTTGATTAAAAGCAAACCTTCTTTAATGGTATTGCCTGCCACGGGGGTAATTACTTTAATAGCATCGTAGTAGCCTGGCTTTTTTAAGGTTACTAAAGTGGCACTGGTTCCGGTTAGTGTAATTTTGGTGGGAGTGGTTCCTTTTGGACTTCCATCGATAAAAATTTCAGCTCCTGATGGTTGTGAACCAAGTTCTATATCAGCTGATTTTTCTGAGCTAGGTCTTAATTCGATGGTTTCACCATCGACATTGATATAAATAGCCGCTTCATCATAGACATAAAAGAAGTTACCATCGAAGTATATCCTATCTATGTCATAGTTAGGGTTAGCATCTTTACTTGAATAAAATTTAAGCTTTAACATTTCAGAATAAGGAATTTCATCATAAGAAAATTTGGATAGTTTAGCTTTTCCACTTTTAGTTATGCTTCCTTCAAAAAGTTCGTAAGTAGTTGCATCGTCATCAAAAGGGTCTTCATATTTTTGACGCACATAGAATCTATCGCTTCGTATTGCATTAGCTTTGGCTTTTCTCAATTCGCCATTAAACTCTGCATCTATAAACTCATCTGGAGAACCATAGGGCTCAGTGCTAGCAAAATTAGAAATAGAATAAGATGACGCAAAACTAAAAGCGTTCAATAACATAATCAATATAAAAGTAGTTTTCATAAAGACTCCACTATAAACTTCACACTAAAAAATATACATTTTCGTAGCGAAATAATTATCTTAAGTAATACTTATTAAATTTAATGTAATGAATTATAGATTTTTTACAATCATTTTATGCTTAACTGCCATTTCTTTTGCAGCAGAGTTCGAAAATATGCGTTTTCGAGCAGCTAAACAATTAGTAAAAGGTGGTGAATATGAAGCTGCCATAGAAGAATACCGTGCTGTTTTATTAGATGAACCTGAAAGCATAGAGGCTTATTTTGAGGCTGGTCAAGTAAGGTTTTTGCAAAAACGCTGGAATGCCGCAGTACAAAATTACAAATTAGCCACTGAGCGTAATCCCGAACATTGGAAGGCCCACCGTGGAATGGCTGAAGCTTATGAAAAACTAGAACAAAAAGAAAAAGCTGTGGCAAAATGGCGTTTTTTAGCAGATAAAGGACCTGCAGACGGTAAAAAATATGCGGAAGAACAAATTAAAAAGTTGCTCGGCGTAACTACTAAAGAAGGAAATGCTGAAAAAAAAGCAGAAGTTGCTCCTAAAACAACTGGAACTTCAGAATCCACTGGGCCTGCAAGTACTGATCCGGCTGAGTATGTCAAGGCATTAGAACTTTATCGTCAAGGTAATTGGGATGAGTCTTTAAAATATTTAAGACAAACTTTAGCTAAAGTTCCTGGGCATCCTGGTGCGTATTATTATGCAGGAGTGTGTAGATACAATTTAAATGATTTTTCTAGATCAGAATACAACTTAAAAAAAGGCACAAAATTTGAAGAGCTAGGATTTAACGCGTATTATTATTTGGGCCGCATCAGAGAAAAGCAAAATAATAATGCTGAAGCCATTGCTTTTTACAGGCAGTATCTACCTTTGACAAGTAACGAGCAAGGCAAAAAAGAGGTATTAGCGCGCATAGATAAGTTAAGTCAAATTTAGACTCAAAATGAGCGTGCAGATTCTTCAACTGAAAATAAAGATGAGTCTGCAGAAAAAGTCGGTGAAACAGCCGCTCTCAAGAAATTTGACATGTTTCCTGAGCATATTCAAAACTTTAAACCGCAAATATATTTGGCTCAAAGCGAGCTATCTGGACCTGGTGCCGACTTATTAAAAAAGTTTTTTGCTTCTATTAAATCCAATGAATTTAACAAGGCCATGGAACAACTTAAAAAGCTTCGCCTAGATTTTCCTAGTAGTGCCAATGCTTTTGCTGCTGGTTACGATTTGTTGGCTATGTATTATTATTTAGGTTTATATACAAACGCTGTACCTTTGGGGCAAGCTTTATTAAAATTAAATCCAGGAGAGCCTTGGCAAAGTAGCATAAAGTGTTTTTTAGCTGAAGCTCTTTTGGCAACTAATGAAAGCAAAGGCTTAGAAAAGATGGTGAAATCGGTGGAAACGGATGGTAAACTGGGGCCGACTTCTGTGCAAAAAAGCAATTTGCTGCAGAGAATAGCGCAGAATCTGCAAAAAGAAAAAGATGTACCTAAGCAGCTGCAAACTTTAATTGCCCAAGAAACTGATACTACTAAAAAAGTTGAATTGTTAATGCGTTTAGCGCAAAGTTATGAAAGTCAGGGCGATAAAAAGCTTTTGTTGAAGACCTATGAGCAAGTTTAGGCTATTTGTAAACCTAATGGCAGTGAGTATTGTCGCAAAGGTGCCTATGATTTGGCCGGTTTTCATTATCAAGAAAAAGATTGGCCTAAAGCCTTAGTTGCTTATCAAGATGCCTTAAAAAAACATCCTGATGCTAAAGATTCTCCTTGGGGAATGTATCAGTTGGCCAATGTTTTGCGTCGTCAGGCAAAATACGAAGACGCGGTGGAAGCTTATGAGGCTGTAATAAAAGAA
The DNA here is from genome assembly GCA_012511955.1 of Fibrobacter sp. Classification (GTDB taxonomy): domain Bacteria; phylum Fibrobacterota; class Fibrobacteria; order Fibrobacterales; family Fibrobacteraceae; genus JAAZFC01. The sequence continues at coordinate 20,159 of JAAZFC010000072.1, forward strand.
CATCCTCAGTCTTATTGGGCTGAGCAAGCTAAATGGAACAAGGAAGATGCTATTTGGCGAGCAAATAATGAAAATCTTTTGAGGTTAAAATAATGACTGGATTGGTGCAACGCATGCGTGTTCATTTAGAAAGTCAGCTTGATATGTATAGGTCAATGAATGCCTTACAAAGACAGCTGTTGCGAGAGTTGGATCATAGTGACGGTATGCAAAAAGTCTTGGATTTACTCGAAGAAAAAAACCAACATCTTGATAAATTGAGGAAGAACCAAAAGCAAGCTGCTCCATTGTTAGAAGCTTGGCGGCAACAAAAATCCGAATTGCCCGAGTCAGATGAAGTCAAAAATGTAGATGAATTAATTAATACCATGGAATCATTGGCATTAGCTATGCGCAATCAAGATGAAGAAATGATCCGTCGCTTTGAACGCATTGCTGTTAGCCCAGCAGATAAAGAAAGTCGAGATAAACACTCGCGAAATATGTTAAACGCTTTCCGAGCTTTGCGCTAAACATGGATTTTAAAAATATTCCTTCCGAAGAGTTTCCCGCAGAGTTTTCTGGGTTATTGGACTGGTTCAATGAAACGGTGGGGCGTTTGGAAGCGGCTTATAGTGAATTAGGCGAGCAATTTCAAACCGTTAACCGTGAATTAGCTCAGACTAATCAAAGTTTGGAGTACAATCAGCGTCGTTTAAATGCTTTGTTGGGGAGCATGGGGCCAGGGGTGATAATGGTAGATTCCGATATGAAATTTACTGTTATCAATCGTTCTGCAGAAAAACTATTGGGGGTAACGGAAAAAGATTGTTTGGGCAAACCAGTGCGCGAAGTATTTGCTGAAGAAAGTGGGGTAGGAACTGTGATGTTAAGGGCTTTAGCCGAAAAAAAAGATCTATCCCAAGAAATTACTTTACATATAAGTGACAAAAATTTTCCGGTTTCAGTTTCTGGAAGTCGTGTAATAGATTCGGAAGCTAATGTGTTAGGAGCCATGGAAACCATTGCAGATTTATCAGAGTTGCGCAAAATGCAAGCGGAAGTTCAGCAAAGTCGAATTTTAACGGCATTGGGTGAAATGGCCGCCACCGTGGCCCACGAAATTCGCAATCCCTTGGGCGGAATAGGTGGGTATGCAGGTTTGCTCGCTCGAGGAATCCCTCCTGAGGATCCCAAACGCAAATTAGTGGATCAAATAATTCAAGGGGTTTCCAGTTTAAATAATATTGTCACTAATTTGCTTTCTTATACTCGCAAAACTACTTTACAAATGGTGCGTCTAGATTTGTGCGAATGGATTGAATCAGTAATTGCTCACGCCGAAATTGAAGTGGAAAAAGAGAAAAAACCCATAGAAATACAAAGGGATTTTTCCCAAGAAAGCGTTTTTGTGGAAATAGACCCCGAAAGATTTCAGCAAGTGGTTTTAAATTTGCTTTTTAACGCCATACAGTCCATAGGTGACAAAGGTTGGGTTAAGGTGGGAATAACTGTTTCTCAAGCTAAAGTTTGGTTAAAAATTAGCGATAATGGCAAAGGGATGCCTCCAGAAGCCCAAAAAGATGCTTTTACTCCCTTTTTTACTACTAAAGAGCAAGGAACGGGGTTGGGCTTAGCCATAGTGAAAAAACTGGTGGATTTACATGCGGGAACCATCGAAGTACAAAGCGAGGTTGGCGCAGGCACAGAATTTTTGATATGCTTAAAAGAAACTTAGGAGTATATTGTGGCAAAAATAATGGTAGTTGACGATGAAACTATTATGCGCGAGCTGGTAACAGATACTTTGGAAATGTCTGGTCATGAGTGTCTTAGCTTTGCTGATCCGCAGCTAGCCTTAGAAGCTTTTAAAAGTTCAAGCCCTGATCTTATTGTTTCAGATTTTAAAATGCCTGGGATGACGGGGATGGAACTTTTGCAGGAAGTACAAAAAATTAATCCTGGACAGCCTTTTATCATTATGACCGCTTTTGGAACCATAGAAATAGCTGTGGAAGCTATTAAAAATGGCGCGGAAAATTTTATAGAAAAACCTTTTCAACCAGAAATTTTAGAGCATTTGGTTGCTTCTGTTTTAGAGCATCAGCGGATAAAAGCTGAAAATAAATCTTTGCGACAGCAACTCAAAGGACAAAACTTTATAGGTTCAGGGAAAATTTATGACTCCTTACAACATTTTGTTCTGGAGGTAGCTTCGGCCCAGGCCACTGTGCTTATCAACGGTGAAAGTGGGGTGGGTAAAGAAGTTTTGGCTAGAGCTGTGCATTACCAAAGCCCCCGTGCCACTGGCCCTTTTGTAAAAGTGAATTGTGCGGCTCTTCCTGAAAGTTTGATTGAAAGTGAACTGTTTGGGCATGAAAAAGGAGCTTTTACCGGGGCTTTAAAGGAACGCAAGGGTAAATTTGAACTGGCCCATGGCGGCACACTACTCTTAGATGAAATAGGTGAAATGCCTTTACTGGCTCAGAGTAAATTGTTGCGAGTGATTCAAGAAAGAGAATTGGTGCGCGTGGGGGGGGAAACCGAGATTAAAGTAGATGTACGTATAATATGCACCACCAATCGCGATCTGGCTGAAGAAGTTAAAGACGGTAATTTCCGTGAAGACTTATTTTATAGACTTAATGTTTTGCCTATTCGCGTGCCTGCTTTGCGAGAGCGCCCAGAAGACATTCCCGGTTTAGTGGAGCATTTTATAGCAAAAATAAATGCTGAAAATGGCTATGCTGTAGAAGGAATAGAAGAAGATGCTTTGAAATACTTGCAAAAATATGGTTGGCCGGGGAATATTAGACAATTAGAAAATGCCATGGAAAGAGCCATGGTGTTTGCTAAAGTTGGGCAAATAAATGTATCGCATTTTGATTTGCAAAATCAGGCCGCATCTAGTGATACTATAACAGCATCTGGTGACTTACATGCAGGAATGACTGTGGCCCAAGCCGAACAGGCTTTAATTTACAAGACTTTAGAAGCGTGTGAAGGGAATAGAACCCGGGCTTCTGAAATGCTAGACATTAGTATTAGAACATTGCGAAACAAATTGCACGAATATGGTTATAATGGTGAAAAGAAAAGTTAGAACTGAAGTTAAAAAGGCTACTATGCCTGGCCGAAGATTAAGGTGGGTATTAATAATACTCCAATTTGGAGTAGGAATGTTTATGTGTTGGGTATTATATTATGGAATATCAATTTTAAATTGATTAAAATATGATTAGGATAAAAAAATTATAATAAGAATTTCAAGTGCTACTTGTCTCTTGATTTTTTTTGTTAATTAATTATAATACCTTCGCGGAGGTTATATCTATGAATAGAAGACACTATATAAAACAGCAATCAAAAAGTCTGGGTGATTATGATGACTTAGCTGAGGAAGAAGAAGATGATGATTTTTATTACGATGACGAAGATGATGAAAATGAAGAAGTAGATTTTGATCGTCCTTCTTTTGAGCGTACTGAAATTTGGACTGATTACGCCGAAGATTTGGATTACGATCAATAATGATTGTTAAACCGAAATTATATATAATAGCATCAATAGCTGCTATGTTATTGGTGTTAGCGTGTAGTCAAATGCCTCCACCTGAGGCATATAAAACCATAATGGAGCCAGTTGCTACGGAATATGAAATGCCAGATTTTCAAGGCAAATATGTGGCTCAACAGCAATTCGCTTTAGGCTTACAAGCTGAAATTTCGGGAGATTTATTAATAGCAGAACAGCATCTGGACATAGCTTTAATTACTCTGATATCTACTCAACATGATTTAAAGGCAACCATCGATTCTACGATATTTAATGAAGAATTAAATCAAATTGTGTTGGCATTACAGCGTGTGCATGAAAAAATTGAAGATGAGGCTGTGGAAGATGAAATTGGTGTTGTTGAAGTTTCTACAGACTTAGAAGAGCTTTTTGAAAGCATGGATACTCATGAACTTGCGCCTTTGGATGCGTTTTTTGACACTTTAAATTTGTCGCAGTTTTCTTTGCCTGTGGAATTAAATGATCGCGTTATGCGTGAAGTAAATTTTTTATCGAAATCTGTGCGCTCTTTTACCGAAGGTTCCCTTAGTCGTAAAACGGAATTCGAAGAGATGATCTTAGAAAAATTGGATGCTAAAGGAATGCCTGCAGATCTAATAAACTTGGCTTTAGTAGAGTCTGGTTTTAAAACTAAAGCTTATTCACGAGCTAAAGCTAGTGGTTTGTGGCAATTTATAGTGGCTACTGGTAGAAGATATGGCTTAAAATCCGATTTTTGGGTAGATATGCGGCGTAATCCAGAATTAGCTACGGATGCGGCGTTAAATTATTTGCAAGATTTACATAATGAGTTTGATGATTGGCTGCTGGCTATGGCGGCTTATAATTGTGGTGAAGGTAGGGTGCGCCGCTTGCTAAAAGCTGCGGATGGAGAAGTTACTTTTTGGGATTTAAAACTACCCAAAGAAACCATGCACTATGTGCCACGCATTTTAGCGGCAACTATAATTTCTAAATACCCAGAGCATTTTGATTTACACCCTGAAGCTGTCGAGCCGCTCCGTTTCGATACAGTAACCGTAACCGAATGCGTTCCTTTGCAAAATGTAGCCGAAGCTGCAGGGAGTACTTTAAAAGAAATAACAGCTTTAAATTGGGAGCTTATTCGTTGGTGTACTCCTCCTAATACCAAGTCTTACACCTTGCGTATTCCAGAAAACTCTAGAGAAACTTTTGTAACTGCTTATGCTAAGATGGATAAAACCAAGTTTGCCCGTTGGCATTATCATAGAGTTAGGTCTGGAGAAAATTTAGGCTTGATAGCTCGTAGCTATGGTTTAAGTGTTGAGGCTTTGCGCCAGGCTAATGGTATTCGCGGCAGCCTAATACGGGCTGGGCAAAATTTATTAATCCCGATGCCTTCTCATGGTGCTGCAAAAAAAGCTGTGGCAAAAAATGCCCCATCCCAAACTCAAAAAGCAAGTTCTGCTCCATCGCATAATAAATCTGGAAAACACACTGTAAAAGTAGGAGACAACTTAGGGAAAATTGCCCGTAGTTATGGGGTTTCTATTGCAGATTTAAAAAAATGGAACAATTTAAGCTCCGATAATTTAAGCGTCTCTCAAGTACTGCTAGTAAAACCAAACCCTACTCCCACAGCGTCTAAAGATGTTTTGACGCAAACTACGGCTAGTTATAAGGTACAAAGTGGGGATAGTTACTATAGCATTGCTTTAAAGTATGGACTTAGCACTGAAGATTTAATGGCTTTAAATAATACCAAATCTTCTGCTTTGTCTTTGGGGCAGTTAATCAAAGTTCCAGCTTCTCAAACAAGTCAAAGTTCTCCTAATGCAGACAAGCAAAAAAGTAAGCTAAGTCAAATGACTAAGTATTATGTGGTGAAAAATGGAGATAATTTGTATAAAATTGCTAAAAGAAATAATACCACTGTAGATGCATTGTCTAAGCTAAATAATATATCTGCTCAAACTCCTTTGCAAATAGGGCAAAAATTGGTTGTGGGAACTCAAAAAATTATGCCAGGAGGGGTTTATACCGTGCGTAAAGGGGATTCGTTGTGGGATATTGCTCGTATTTATGGTATTAGTATTCAAGATTTAATGGATTGGAATTCTCTAGCATCGGCCACGGTTTATCCAGGGATGCGTTTAAAAGTGGGTATGTAATGTCGAAGTTTGGTAAAGTAGCACTATTTTTGGGTTTTTTTTGGTTGTTAGTGTGTGTAACCATAATAGCTATGTCTTTAGCTTCTTTTATTAGTCCAGAACCTTATGCAGACTCTTCTCCTTTAGGATTGGTAAAAATAGAGGGACCGATTTACGATGGCAGGCCTGCTATCAAAGAGTTAAAAAAACTGGCTAAGAGCAAAAATATTAAAGGCATAGTTTTGCGAGTGGAATCTCCAGGTGGTGCAGTAGGTGCTGCTCAGGAGATATATGCACAATTGGAGCATTTTCGAACAGATAGCTTCCCTGTGGTAGTAAGCTTTGGCAATGTAGCTGCTTCGGGGGGATATTATGCAGCCCTTCCAGCTGAAATGATTTTTGCAAATCCTGGCACCTTGACTGGCTCCATTGGAGTAATTACTCAGTTTATGCATGGGGAAAGATTATTGGATAAAATTGGCGTGGCGGCCACCACGGTTAAAAGTGGTGATTTAAAGGATGCGGGTAGCCCTTATCGCGCACCCCAAGAACACGAAATTGAATATTTCAAAGAAGTTATAGACGATACCCATGAACAATTCGTTGAACATGTAGCTCAGTGGCGTAAAATTGACTTAGATTCCTTGCGGAAAATTGCCGATGGACGAGTTATGACCGGGCGCATGGCAGTGGATTATGGGCTTATTGATACACTAGGCACCATGAGTGATGCAGTAAAATGGCTTAGTGATCGTTGCGGTTTAGATGAGGTTCCTTTTACTTTGCGCACCATGAAAGCACCTAAACCATTTGTAAAAGAACTTATAGAGGGTATTGAAGGTTCTTTGCCGCAAAATATTAGTGGTAATTTAAAGATTCTTTGGCAATCTTTTTTATAAATTGTACCCATGTCATTGCTGTCTCCTACGAGTATTCCAAATTTGCTGATTTGGGCATTGTTTTTATTTAATTACAGTTTTAGTGCTGTGGTTGGGGATAATGAAAATAAGTGGTTTTGGAAAGACTCGCTGGTTTGGCAAAAACAAGAGTGTCAGGGCGAGTATTATTGGACTACAACAGGAGGGCAGGTTAGTGGCAGCCTAGGCGATTATGCCATTCCTATAAAAACTTGGACTTTAGCTCTAGCTCCAGGAAAAACCCTGCCCCAAGTAAAAGTTTCCAATCATAAAACAGCTGTGGTGCATAGCGTGGCACGGGTGGGGCAATGCGATCAGGTACATTACGATGCAAAGTCGCAACCCCATGCTTTTACAGGGGGCTTTTCTGAAGCCTATGTGCGCGATGGTATGCGCCTCATAGATTATAGTTTGCCCTTGATTTATAAGCAGGGTGCGGTTTGGGTGCAACGCTTGAATTACAGTGTAGAAGTATTTTATGGTGGTTCAGATGTTGCATACAGTAAAACCAAACCTGGGCAGCGTATTTTGTTTAAAGTAGATAATCCTTTGGCTGCGCAGAAATTTGGAATTAGCAAAAAACAGAGATATTTAAAAAAATCTAAAATTGACAATTTTAAAAATTATAGTTTAGTCGCTAGCATTACTATTGGTGATAGAGATCACGCTGATTTTAAAGAAGATGGCATTTATGGAGTTAGTTGGGATGATTTAAATTCTGCACTAAAAGGTAGTAGTCAAAGCGATGCTTTGCTGGGATTATCGGTGAAAAGAATGGCTTTGCTTTCGGCTTCTGCGGATACTATGCCCCAGGTTTGCCATAATTCCACAGCGAGGTGGGGAGGTTTATATGAGATTCCCATAGAAGTCTTAGATAAGAACGGCAATGGGATATGGGATCGAGGGGATAGTATAATATTTTTTGCTACCGGAACCAGTATTTGGAAAGCTACGGGCGATGCAGACTTTCCTTATATGTTCTCCGCTTCTCCTTATTCATTTACTCGAAATCTTTACTTAGCCGTTGCTCCCCATGCTGCAAATCGAGGTTGGGAACAGTTAAAAATGCTAGATGGAGGGGTGAAAACTGAAGTCTTGTATAGGCCCGTAAGAGCGGAAAAAGATTTACTGCTACGAGATAATTATTTTGGAAAATTACATTCAGGCTGGGAGGAAGATTCTGGCATGGAATGGTTTTGGTTTTGGACAGATACAAGGCTAAGTGATTATAGTTTTAGTTCAAGAGAGCTACAAATGCCTCAAACAGCTACTTTGCCGGCCTTGCAAAGTGATTTACCTAGTGTAGTGGGGTTAACCATATTTCCTCATCGTTCGGGGGTTGTAAGCACAGATGAACAAAGCCCGTCGTCGCTTTCTGCTGCTCCTCTGCATGAGCGTTTTGCCAACACCACTTTAAGCTTAAATATCAATGGCAAAGAAGCTAAAGATATGGACAAACGCTTAGAGCATTCTTTTGTGTTTAGCACAAATAATTTAAATGAGACAAACAATGAGTACAGCATAACCATTCATAAAAATGGTAGGCAGCAAGACCGTTTTGATGGTTATACGGTGATTTATCCGTGGCGACCATTTTGGAGCGATTCTACTGCTTGGGTTTTACCAGGGAATAAGCAGGGGAAACTTGCAATTCCTATTAAAAATGCTTCGGCAAATTTACGAGCATTGCGCATTGAAAATGAAAAAGTCACGGGTTTTTTTAATCTTGAAAATGGTGTACTTAAAGACAGTGTAAGCGCTGATACAGATACGCGTTGGTTTTTATACAATGTCCATGGAAGTAAAAAATCCCCTGCAACTATTGCCGCTTATGAAAAGAATTTTCCTGAAGTCTTGAATGTTTTTAATTTGCCTAATGATGCTGATTATATCTTAATAAGTCCTCAAGAATTTACAGAGGGAGCCATAGAGTTGAAAAAATATCGAGAAAGTTCTCAGGTTCGCAATCCTTTACGCACTGAGGTGGTACGCTTAGAAGATATTAGCGCATATTTTGGGCGCGGAGTAAAAAATCCAGTGGGCATAAGAAACTTTTTACGCTATGCTTATGAAAATCTGCCCTCTTTGCGTTTTGCTAGCATGGTGGGGAATGGGCATACTGATTTTCGCCGTTTGCGCGGCAGTAGTCCCGAAAATTGGGTGCCAACTTATGAACTAGAAGATATGGGGGGCGATGATTATTATACTGCTCTAGATTCTGGAGAGGCAGTTTTTAGAGGTTTTTACGATCACGATATTTTCGTAGGTAGAATTCCAGCGACTAACCAGCGGGATTTACTTAACTACATAAATAAGGTGCGAGATTATGAATCCACTCAAAATGGAGACTTTTCTGCATGGCGTAACACCATATTATTAGCAGCAGATGATATGGCCTATGGCGATGGTATAGATCCAACGCGACATACATATAGATTTGAAGAACTACATAAAAGTATAGATAGTATGGCTTTTAATAGGGATTTTCAACTAGATATAAATAAACTTTATCTTATGGCATACCCTACCAATGCGGTGGGGCAAAAACCAGATGCAGCTAGGGATTTATTGGATTTAATTAGCCAAGGAGTTTTACTTACTTTTTATTCCGGGCATGGTTCTCCTACAGCTTGGGCTGATGAAGGCTTGTTAGCCCCTCAAAGCATAACGGGGATAAATAATCGTGGTAGAACCACTATCTTAGGTTCTTTTGCTTGTACAGTGGGGCGTTTTGACGCTCCTACAATCATAAGTTTGTCTCAATCTTTCATTACCCATGCCCATCATGGTGCTATTGCGTCCATTGGGGCCATGCGGGAGTCTTTTCCTACTCCCAACAATACTTTAGCTCGTAGAGTTACTGAAAATATTATGATTCACGGTGCACCCACCATAGGCGATGCGTTTTTTCGGGCTAAATGGATTGGTCTTGGGCAAAATGTTTCTGATTTTGAGCGTTACAATTCTGAAAAATATGTGCTATTAGGAGAACCTGTTTTGCAGATGCCTGCGCCCAGCTTAAAACTGAGCTTTGATCAAGAAATCACAAAACTACAAGCTTTAGAAAAAGTTAAGATCTCGGGTTCAGTTAAAGGAATAAACGATGGTTTTGCTTTTTTACAAGTGCGTGAAGGTGCTAAAATGCGTAATTTAACTCAGCAAATTGGAGATTCATTGATTAGTGAAGAAGTTCTTTACCAAGGTAATGTGATTCATTCCGAAAAAATCACTTTAAATAACGGTGTTTTTAAGTCTGAATTTATAACTCCTCGTAAAATTGCATTTGGCGACACCAATGCAGAAGTTCGTGTGTGGGCTTGGTCAAACGATGGCAAAATGGGGCGTACTTCCATGCATTCTATTCACATTGATGGAACATCTTCTTATGCGGATTCTATTTCGGATCATACCCCTCCAGAAATTATTTTTAGACCGTGTGGACAGCCAGATTCTGTGGCTAGAGCTTATACTCCAGGGCAAAAAGTACATTTGCGCATTCCCGCATGTGTAGATGTGGTGATTACTGACTCCACGGGTATAGATTTGCGGGAAGAAGCTGACGAAGGCTTGACTTTTGAAGTGGTGGGGCATAAAAACCCTTGGCATCCTTATCCTTTTTTAGAACAAAGTGGCAGGCGCATTGTGGCGCGCATGAGTTTTAGTGAGAGTTGGGAACCAGGGGAATATGCTTTTAAAGTTCGCAGTCAAGATGTACTAGGAAACGCTGCTACTAAAACATTGGATTTGGAGTTAGATGCAGAGTTTAGCAGTGTTATACAAGATGTATTTAATGCACCTAATCCCATGGGGAAAAAAGGTACTATTTTTTACTTTAATAATCTCGCTCCCGAAGCTAACATGGAAGTTAATATCCAAATATTTGATATTCATGGAAAATTAGTGAAAGTTTTGCGTAGAGTTAAATCAGGTGTTAGCCACTGGGATGGTCGAGACAATTTTAATAGATTATTAGCCAATGGTTTGTATTACTATGTGGTTACTGGGGTAATATTTCCCCAAGGTGTTGGTGATAAAAAACAAGTGTTTCGCAAAAAACAAAAACTTTTGATTTCGAGGTAGTATGGATTTAAGGAAAAAACCTTCATGGGTGCAGCGTTATGGAGAACTAATCATTCGTTTTAGATTGCCTTTGATAGTTTTACTGTTTTTAGCATGGTGGTTTTTGGCGGCTTCTTGGCAGCAAACTTTAAGTATGGTGTTAGGTCAGGCTGAGCGTAATGGTCAAATTATACAATCTTTACTAGTCGGAGAATATGGAAATAGTGCTGATTGGATTCGTTTTGGCTTTGTTATTGTCTTAGTTTTAGTTTTACGAACTTGGCTAGGGAGCGTTGGGCACGGTTTGCGTACATTATTATCCCTCGCTGTCGTAGGGGCTGGTTGTTGGCTACTTGATGGTTCTAACGACTACTTACCAGTAATTCTCAGTGTGCTTTTAGTGATTTTAGCCACATTTTATATTTTTGCGCGCAATGTATGGCTAGTCTCAGCTTTAGCCGCACTGCTTACTTTGTATTGTGCAGCTTCTTGGATTCCGGGAATGGTGCAGGCAAAGGCGCTGGGGTGGCAAATAATTACTGCTTTAATATTAGCAGATTTGCTTAGTTATGTGAAATCGATGGGGCGAGAACTTAAAAAGGGTCGCCATAGTTCAGGGGCTATTTTAGCGGCTATAACTTATTTGACTAAGCCGATTTTGGCAACCACTTTAGTATTAATTGCTACGGATTCATTGTTGTTTTATTTAGAGCTTCCCACCTTGCATGGAGATAAGCTATCATCTTCTATAATTGCAGATTTAGGTTATGTTGTTTCTGCTATTGTAATTGCTCCTATTATGTTTTCTTTTAGTCCCTTGCGCAGAGTGAAAACTACAAAAAGAAATTTAAGAAATAATATTTATCACCCTTAACCAGAGGTATTTTATGGTATCGAGAAAAAAAATTGCATTAGTAGGTGCTGGCCAAATAGGCGGTACTATGGCATTGGTATTGGCTCAAAAACAGTTGGGCGATGTTGTGCTTATTGATATTGCCGAAGGCGTGCCCCAAGGCAAAGCTTTAGATATAATGGAAGGTCGTTCCGTATTGGGAACATCTGCTATTTTAGAAGGAGCTAATGATTACACTGCTTTAAAAGATTCAGATGTGGTTATCGTTACTGCGGGTTTACCTCGTAAGCCAGGTATGTCCCGTGATGATTTGCTTTCTGTGAATTATAATATTATTGCCACCGTGGGAAAAGCCATTAAGGAATATGCTCCCAATGCTTTTGTTATAGTGGTTACAAATCCCTTAGATGCTATGGTTTATGCCATGCAGAAAGTTTCTGGATTACCTGCTAACAAAGTGGTGGGTATGGCCGGGGTATTAGATTCTGCTCGTTTGGCATGCTTTGTAGCTATGGAACTAGGCGTTTCCGCTGAAGATGTGCAAGCTATTGTGATGGGTGGTCATGGAGATACCATGGTGGGATTATACAATTTCTGCTCTGTGGGCGGGATTCCTTTGCCTCAACTTATGGATAAAGAAACCTTTGATCGATTGGCTAAACGCACTGCCACTGCTGGTGGTGAAATTGTAGCATTGTTAAAAACTGGATCAGCTTTTTACAGCCCTGGAGTTTCAGCAGTTAAAATGGCAGAAGCTTATTTGCTCGATAAAAAATCTGTGCAAACCGTGGCCGCAGCACTTGATGGTGAATATGGTGTAGAAGGTGGTCTATATTGTGGTGTGCCCGTAGTGATAGGGGCCAATGGTGTGGAAAAAATCTTTGAAGTCAAGCTAGATGAAGAAGAACAAAAAGCATTTGATGTATCATTAGATGCGGTAAAAGAGCTAGTTGCTTGGGTTGATAAGCAATAAGATGAATATAGTTTAGAATTAAGCTGCGCTTTTAGGCGCAGCTTTTTTATTTCCTATGAACTCTGTAGTTAGGAAGATCTATGTAAAAAGTACTTCCTAAATTTAAGCCTTTAGATTCAGCCCATATACTGCCTCCATGATTTTCCACAATTCTTTTGGCTAAAGCTAAGCCTAAACCAGTACCCTCAGAGTCTTTGTCCAATTTGTGAAAAATAGTGAATATGTTTTGAAGATTGTAGTCTTGAAGTCCTATGCCATTGTCGCTTATGGCGCAAATTAATTTGCCATCTTGTGTTTTGGCAGTACAAACAATGCGCGGCTTAATTTCATTATTTCTGTATTTAATAGCGTTTTCTATTAAGTTCTGAAATAATTCTAAAATTCTAGCCTCGTCCACATAGACTTCAATGCCTTGGGTTTTGTTTATTATCTCAACCCCATTTTGTTTTATACTCATGGCAAGCATTTCACAAGTGTCTTGAATAATATCATGTAATTTCATCCATTTATTTGCACTTTTGATAGTGCCAGTACGCGAAAGTTGCAGTAAGTCATTTAACATATTACCCATCTTGAGGGCAGCATTATCAACTCGTTGCAAATAGTTACTGATCTCATCGAATTCTTTGTTTTGTAATTCCTCTTGGGCCATATCCAAAAAGCCTCTTATGGTTATGAGTGGGCTTTTTAAATCGTGAGAAACCGTGTAAGTGAACTTCTCCATTTCTTCATTACGGTTTTTAAGTTCTTGGTAAAGGACTTGTTTTTGTTTTTCTGCGTTGCGAATGGTGCTAATATCTCTGATGAAAATTAAATAATTGGGGTCATAGTACACTGTTTTTGCCTCAAAATGATGCATGTTCTGTTGTAAGTTTTGGGAGAAAATGAAAGTTGCGTGTTGTTTCAACTTACTGGTTTGCATGGCATTTTGTATTAAATTTACCACTTCACGGTCATAGAACTTTGTAAATGGATGTCCGGTGATGTTTTCAAAATCCAAGTGTTTAATTTTCGAGTTGTCTCGATAATCTATGATTATTCCATCTTTGTTTAGCATTAACAAAACATCGGGATTGGAGTCAATAAAAATCTTATTGCGCTGTTCAAAATCTTTGCGTATGCTCCACTGTAAGCGAGAGTCAGATATACTGCGTGAAATAAGTAGGCTAATAAAAATTAGCGCTGATATGCCCAAATGAATATCAGCAACGGTTCCGTATTCATTAATTAAAACTGAAGGGTGAATTTTATTGTAGGTAAATATGCTGATTATTGTCAATAAGTTAAAGGTCAACACATGTCCGATTCCAGAGGTGGAAGAAACCAAGGCTAAAATTAGAGCATAAAACCACCAGCGATCTTGGGGATAAATTAAAAACACACCACTTAAACAAACCACACCTAAGAAAAATAAGGTCAAGGGCTGAAAAGTGCTGAAAAACAGCTGTTTTTCATTGCTTTTATAGTATATCAATAAAGGCAAGCTTAGGGCTATTATGGAGATAGCATCTCGAGAAAGTTTAAAACGCACATCTAAAAACAAGTCAAAACTGATTTTTGACAAATAAAAGTGTTGGATAAGTTCAAAAAATAAAGCACTTAAAATCAGAGGAATGACAATTCCCACCATTAAAAAAGTGCTTAAAGCAGCAGTGTTGCGCTTATCAGTTTTTGATTTGAATAGTAATTTTATTAAAAGCCAAGAAATAATTAATGTTATGGTCTCAGGTATGGCATGCAAAAACCAAGTTGCTGTCCAAGAAGAACTGATAATAGTTGGCCAAATTATTTTATTTATGAAAAAAACAGGAATAAGCCATGCTCCCCAACGATGCAGTAACAGAAAGCCAATGCTTAAAGGAATATTCCAATGGAAAAGTTTAGGCTCAAAAAAGTAATTGATATAAATTTGATGCCCTAAAAGCATTAGTAGGGTGACAAATAAGACTTTAAGCCAGAAGTTTTTTGAAGTCAATTTATTCATTGTTTTAATTATCATAAAAAAAAGTTAAGAAAATAATTTTTTAAAGTTGATTTGATAAAAAAAAATGGATGTAAATTAAGTATGAAAATATTGATAGTTGATGATGCAGTGGCAGTAAGACGCCAAGTATTTCGAGTGTTGGATGAAATGGGTTTTAAAAGCATATTGGAGGCTGGAAGTGTTGCTGAAGCGTGGTCTATAATTGAAAGAAATAGAGGAGAAGAAATTAAATTAATTTTTTCGGATTGGCACATGCCTGGAGAAACAGGTTTAGATTTATTAAAGAAAATCCGCTCTCATCCAAAATTTAACAAAATACCTTTTATCATGCTGACCACAGAACAAGAAAAAAGTAAAATAATCGAAGCAGCACATTTCGGTTTGCAAGGGTATTAGTTTAAACCAGTAAATAAAATTACCATAAAGCAGCGAATTACTTCTTTAGGATTATCTGCTGATTAGTGCAGGCAAATAGGTTGTATGAGCAATTTAAGCTTTAGGGTCTTTTGGCGTCTTTCGCTTTTTGGTGTTTTTGTTTGGGCTTTGGTAAGCTTAATTGTTTACAGTATAGTTGCCAGCACTGGACAAAGTTTAAACCATGAGCTAGGGTGGGGTTTTGCTCGCATAGAAGAAGATATAATAGCTGCAGATTTGCATCGAGCCCAAAGTTCTTTGGAGCAATATGTAGAGAATTTGGCAATAAAGCAAAAAGATTGGTCTTTTTGGGACGATGCGTGGAAGTATGTGGCCCAACCTAATGAAGAATTTGAAAACTCTAACATAGATGTTTTGGCTCTGGCGAATTTGCACATCAATTACATGGCTTTTTTTAATGTGAACCATGAGTTGGTAAAAGCTGCAGCTGCCGACCATCGCCTTAAAGATACAACCGAATTTTCAGCATCTTTATTAACTAAACTAAAGCACACAAACTTATTGGCTACAGATAGCGACCAGGAGAGTTTTAAGCATGGTTTCGTGAACATCGATGAAGGAATATGTGCTCTAGCCATCGCTCCAATTTTACCCACAGCGGGTTACGGGGAGTTTCGCGGCACATTGGTTTTTGCCAGCTTGCTAGATTCTTTGGATATAGCAAAAATGAGTGCAAATACTCAAATAAAGATGTTTTTAAAAACAGCAAATCCAGATACTTGTACTCATAAATCCTTTGATATAGAAGTTTGTGTAAAAAATGATGAGCAAATCCGAGCAATATCGCATTTAAACGATATTTATGGAGATAAGACATTGGTTGTGGGCATAGACCATTTTAGAGAGATTTATAAGCAAAGTGTCAAAACCCTTGATAAAGTAGGCGAAGTTTTGAAAAAAACTAATAGGATGCTGTTGCTTTTTGCTACGATATTTTTCATTTTAGTTTTCATTTTTATGACTTTCATCTTGTATATGTTAGTGTTTAGGCGTTTAGAAAGAATGGTTATAGATGCGGAACTAGCGGGCGAAAAAGGAGAGTATGGTTTAAGGCTTGTGGATGTTTGCACCAGGGTTAGGGGTAAAGGGGACGAAATTCATCGTACAGCCAATGCCATCAATTTGATGTTAGATACCTTGCAAAGTACTTACGAAGATTTATGGCAAAAAGATGGTTCTTTGCGGTTGCTTTTTGATACGATTCCCGTGGGGCTATTAAGTTTGGATCATAATTTTAAGATAGAAGCTGAAATATCTAACAAAGCTTTGAGTATTTTAGAAGAAAGGGTTGATTTGGCATATACCACCGAAGGTTTAAGTGAATTGCCCAAGTTCGAAGGGATAGTAGGGAAAAGCTTGCCTCAAGTTTTAAAAATGAATGCAGCTCAGCAGCAAAAATTAGAGCAGTTTTTAGAGGCTTTTTATTTAGAATTAATGAGCGAGTCCGATATGGAGGGCTTAAACCCTTTTCCCCAATGGAAGGTTTTACACGAAAACAATAAACACAAGTGGGTGAATATAAATTATCGCATTATAAGAGCAGATACTAAATATGGGCAGGAAACTAAGCGCATTTTGGTGATTCTTGAGGAAATTACCGAAAAAGTTGAGCAAGATCAAGAGTTATTGGCATTAAATTCCCAATTAAACTTTTTGCGGGTGTTTATAGAGGATTCTGGAGCTTTGCGACAGTTTATTGACGAAGCTCATGCGATTTCTAATGAACTAAAGCGCACTGAGTGGCTTTTTGATCTTAAAATGAATATAGAGTTAGAAGAAATTTCTCAGTTGTTTAGGATAGTACATACGCTGCATGGTTCAGCTACGGCTATGGGCTTAGATTCTGTAGCTCAAGCTGCTTTTCATTTGGAGTCTCACTTAGCATATATACGCGGTAAAGCTTTAAAGCAAATCCCCTCCACTGTCGGACTTTCTTCCAAAGGGATAAACGAATGGGTGCAGCAATTAGATTTAGCCCTAGCTCAAGCTGAGAAAGTTTTAAATGAGTATTTGCGCGAAGACACCATGGACACTAAAGTGAATATTAATCAAGCATGGTCGCGTTTGGTGAGAGCTACGCCTAAAATAGCTGAAAGCCAAGATAAATTAGCACACTTACAAATAACTGGCGGTGATATTTTTCTGGATTCGGAGTTTTCTAATGATTTAGCAGCAATTTTAAGCCATTTACTGCGCAACGCTTTGGCCCATGGTATTGAATTACCTGAAGAAAGGTTGCGTCTTGGTAAATCCATGGAATGTACTATAAGTTTAAGTTTGGAGTTAAAAGATAATTACTTTGTTTTAGATTTTGCAGACGATGGACGGGGCATAGATGTAGAAAAAGTTTTGCAAAAAGCTGAGGCGTTGGGGTTGGATCTTTCCCAAGATTCAAATGAAATGCAAAGGGCTTTAGAAGCTATTTGTCATTCTGGATTTAGCACTAACGAATACGCTGATAACATTTCAGGGCGCGGTGTAGGCTTAGATTCAGTGAAAAAGCAAGTAGAATACATGGGTGGCACTTTGAGCATAAATACCGTGATAGGCGAAGGCACAAGTTTTATTTTAAAAATCCCTTTGCCATAAATTTTATAGATTAAAGTTATGAGTAACACATTAAATTTTGCAGAGTTAAAAGAATTATACAATCAAGATTATAAAATTAGCCTATTTATTCGCCATGCCGAAAGAGAGGAAATTGATCCTCGGGATCCAGAAATGGGAATGGGCGCTTTATTAACTGAAACTGGAAAAGAGCAAGGGAGAAAATTAGGCGAAAAGCTGAGTTATTTTCAAGATTTTTCTTTTACTAGCAGTGCTGTAGAAAGATGCAAACAAACATGCAGAGCTGTAGCTGTGGGAGCAGGCTTGGGGGAAGACATTAGCATAGCAGAAAGCCCTTTATTTGGGATTCCGGGTGTTTATATTTCAGGAATTGAAAGTCAACATGAAATGGAACGCTTAGGTTTTATGGAGTTTACAGAGCAGTATATCAAAAATGGAGAGGCCAAAGGAATGCGACCGGTAGGGGAGGCATCCGAAGATCTATTAGCAGAGATTTTGAAAGTATCCACAGCGAAAATGAATATTTGTGCCAGCCATGACTTATTTGTGGGAGTGCTGATGAGTCATTTGCAATTACGCACTGTAACCATAGAAAATTGGATTAGCTTTTTAGAAGCAGTGGCTATTTTACAAGCACCTGATAAAAGCGTTAGTTATAAGATTTTCAACCCCCTAGCTGATCTATAAATGGCTAAATGGGCATTAAAAAAGGCTGGTTGCATAAGCAACCAGCCTTTAAAAGTGTAATTGTTTAAACTAAGCCTTTTTTTGTTGTTCTTCGACTTCGGCACGGACTTTGTCCATGTCTAAATCTTTGATTTTTTGTATAAGTTCGTCTAAGGCAGGTTCGGGCAATACCCCAGGTTGCATATAGACCATGATGCCATCGCGGAAAGCAGCAATGGTTGGTATAGAAGTAATGCCAAAGCTACCAGCTACTTCTCTTTCAGCCTCAGTATCGCATTTAGCGAAAGCAATGTCTTTGTGTTTTTCTGCAGCTTTTTCAAAAATTGGCCCAAACATACGACAGGGTCCGCACCACTCTGCCCAAAAGTCAATTAAAAGAATTTCGTTGTCTTTGATAGAGCTTTCTAAGTTTTCTTGGTTTAATTCAAAAGAAGCCATAATTATTCTCCTCTTTAAAGGGTTTTGGAACGATTGTTCTGCAAATATAGTAAAAAGATACATTATTCGTCAAGTGTTTATTTATATTATACCAACACTCAACGGAGTTATGGGATATGTATGGAATTGTTGCAGCAATATTGCTGTTGTTTGTAGGTGGTTTTGCTCAGAATATCACCAAAAGTTATGGTTGGAAAGAAGCCGCTATGGTGGAATTCGAAGCGATTGACGGAGCAAGTGAATATAAGCTTTATTATAGTGGAGAAGGGTTAAGCAAAGTTCTTGTGGATCCGCAACTTATTCGCAATTATGGGAGCCATTGGCGGGGTGATGTATTGGGCTTAAAACCAGGAACTTATACCCTCAAAGTTACAGCGGTGGTTAATGGTACTGAAAGCGCTGGAAGCTCCGCTGAAGTAACGGTTAGTGCCCATGATCGCAGCGGTTTTGCTTTTGCAAATGGGGTAGTTCCAGGTGCTTACAAGGCAGATGGCACGCTAAAAGAAAATGCCGTGGTGCTTTATGCTACGGCAAATACCATAAATACCCTTAGCATGGATGTGGTTGATGCTACGGTTAACCCTTGTGTGGGCTTGCAAAATATTTTTGATGGTTATAAAAAAGGTAAAGATCCTCGTCCTTTAGTGGTGCGCATAATAGGACAAGTGGGGATCCCCGAGAATAATCAAAGCGGTGATTTGGTAGTTGAAAATAAAAACAATGCCCATAGCTACATCACCATAGAAGGAGTGGGTAAAGATGCGGTGATGGACGGCTGGGGTTTGCGTGTAAAAAATGCAAACAATGTGGAAGTGCGCAATTTGGGAATAATGAATGTCAGTAGCAATGAAGGTGATAATATTGGCTTGCAACAAAATAACGAACATGTTTGGGTGCATCACATAGATATGTTTTATGGACATGCGGGCAGCGATGGCGATCAGCAAAAAGGCGATGGAGCTTTGGATTGTAAAAAATCAACCTATGTAACTTTTGCCTACAATCATTTTTGGGACACTGGTAAATCGAGTTTGCTAGGGTTGAGTGAGGGTACTACCGAAAGGCTTTATATTACCTATCATCATAATTGGTTTGATCACTCCGATTCGCGCCATCCTCGTGTGCGTTATTACTCAGCCCATGTTTACAATAACTATTACGATGGAATATCCAAGTACGGTGCTGGTTCTACCATGGGGTCATCGATTTTTATGGAAAGCAATTATTTTCGCAATACCAGGTACCCTATGTTGATTTCTATGCAGGGTTCCGATGTTTACGATGCCTCTAAGGGTGAAAATGATTATAAAAATAAGCCCACTTTTTCTAAAGAAGATGGGGGTATTATCAAAGCATATAATAACCATATTGAAGGAGAACAGCGCTTTGTGGCTTATGGCGATGCAAACTTCCCTAATAGCACGGTGGATTTTGATGCATACATGGTAAATACTGCTGGTGCTACAGTTCCTAGCAGTGTTAAGTCAGATAAAGGAGATAATATTTATAACAACTTTGATACCGATGCAAATATGTATGCTTATACTGCAGATAGCCCTGAAGAAGCTAAAAATAAGGTGATAGCCCAAGCCGGACGCATGGAAGGGGGAGATTTCCGTTGGACTTTTGACAATGCCGTGGACGATAAATCTTATGCTGTAAACGCAGAATTAAAAAGTGCTTTAAATAACTATAAAACAAAATTGTTAGGTGTACAAGGGGAAGCTTCTCAACCCCAGGGATCATCCTCTAGCACAGAACAATCTTCTTCTAGCGATAAATCTAGTAGCCAAGAATCTTCTTCTAGTAGTAAGCAAGATGAAAGCGATGATAAAGATGAAGGCGAAAGCACTAGTTTGCTCCCCATCACTACCAGTTTGCTGCACAATTTTAGTACCCAAGCTTTAGAAAGCGAATATTTGTATTTATCAGGTAATTTATCGAAGAGTAAAGGAACGCTAAATTATAATGAAATGGTTTTGACCCAATGCTTAAAACTGGAGTCTAATACGCAAATAACCATGCAATTAGCCCAAGCATCCACGCTTAAATTGTACTTAAACGCTTATTTCACTGGCAAAGTAAAGATAGATGGAAAAAATCACAGCGCTACAGCTGGAGTAATAAGTTTGGACTTGGACGAAGGCGAGCATAGCATTACTAAAGCTGATGTGGCAAACTTGTTTTTGCTTGAAATAACTGTGGAAAACCCCACTTTTATAAGGAAAGTACCCACTTTTGCGAAATTCCATCAAGGGCGAATATTGCTGGATTCAGGAGCAAGGGATTTACAAATTTTTAACCTTCACGGACAACTACAGTCTAGCTATGAAAAACCAGGTTATTACATTGTGAAATACCAACTTAATGGAAAGTCCTTGCAACAACTGTTTTTAGTGAAATAAAGTTTGCTTTGAGTTAGAAAAAGTTCATTTGCTCAATGAGAAAATACTATATATAGTGTTATGACTATTTGCTATACCTATATATACGAAAAAAGTAAAATGTGCGACTATGAATTAGCTACCGATACGCTGTGTTCCCAGGTGGGTTTCGCTTTGGAAATGTTGCCTAAAAACTTTTCTCAGCGGGAAAATTTGCAAAAACTCCAAGAATTAATTTACCATCAAAACGGTTCCATTCGCGGTAAAATGGCCATATCCGCTGCGGATTTAGAATGGTTAAATCAATGGCAAAAAGATTTGCAAAGCGAACTTTATCCCCAAGGTGATGTTCCCCGAGCTAAAGAACTTTTTGTGTTGCCCGCCGGCACTGCTGGAGCTAGCGCTTTGCATTTGGCGCGCTGTCAGGCAAAGACTGTGGTGCGCATTATGGGACAACTTAAACGCGATGGCGTAGAAGTTTCCAAATTGCTTTTAGAATGGGCTAATGTAGTGGCAAATATGTTTTTCGATTTAGCCAAAACAGCGAACTCAGAATCGGGTCGGGCAGAAATTCCTTTTGTTAGTAAATCCTATTAGCTTTGTGAACTTCTCAACGCTTTTTTGCATCAAATAAAGAAATTTCACCGTAAATGTCTTGCATAGGCTTAAATTTATGCTATGCAACTACTATTTTTACTTATCGCAATGCTTTTTACCCAAGGGGAAGCTGCCCCTTGGCGTTTCGCTGTATTCGCCGATACCCAATGGCCACTAGAATCTGATAGTGTGAGTACCGTGGGGAATCCTCACTCGGTATCGGTGGACTTTATCAACCAGATTAATGGTAGGTTACGCACTTTGCACGACATCGACTTTGTGGTGTATTTGGGCGATTTAGGCGATGCCATGGACATAGAATCCATACAGGCGCGCGCCACTTGGTTCCAAGAGCTTTACGATGCTGGAATTGGAGTATTCCCAGTGCGGGGGAACCACGATGACGGCCCCCATAGTGCGCGGGAGTTTTCTCGAGTGTTTCCCCAAACGGTGGATGGAGTGATGAACCGCACCCCCGCCGATGCTTTTTTATGGACGGATAGCAATTTGCATCATCTGGTGCTTAGCCCTCGGGGAACTTTCCAGATGGGCAATGATTTTTCTAGTCCAGATTGTGCCCCAGGTCGCAGCTATGCCTTTGAATATCGCGGCGTAACTTTGGCGTTAATAGATCAATATATGGACGAAAGAGCTAGATATTGTGAGGCGAAAGATCAGCTGGATTGGTTAGAAAATGTATTGAGCAGTAGGGCGGATAGCACCCCTGCTTTTGTTGTTGCGCATAAGCCTTTGATTGGAGCTTGTCATGACGACAATCTATTTGGCGATGATCCCAGTGCAGATTCTGCCAACACCACCAAGTTTATGCATATATTAAATGATAACAAGGTTTATGCCTACATATCGGGGCACGATCATTTATTACAGCATTCATTAATTGACGAACCTGGCCCCGGGGGTAAAACCGTGGAGCAATTTATTTTCCAAGGAGCTTCTTGGAAGTTATACCCAGCTCTAGTGTCGCCCACCATTGATGAAAAATTTAATGTTCCCGCCTATGGTAAAACCCGCGAAACGCTTATTAATTCTGAAACCGGAACCATAGGTTATCAAATATTTGAGGTAGATGGCCCTAGAGTGGAGGCTAATTCCTGGGCGGCGCTTACGGGAATCACTTGGGGAGAACTCAAAGAATCCATGGATTTAAGAGATAAATTTGAAATTCGCCACCGTTGGGGATGGTCTTTGCGGGGCAAACAAACCGTGCTCAAACAAAACGATGATTTATCCGCTTTAAACGATGTTTATCAAGGCACGGAAGTTAAAATATTGTCGGGAAAGTGGAAAGCTACCACCAAAGATTTTTATAGACGAGAACTTTCGGCCTTAGCTTCTACAGACTGGCGCAGTTTGGCGGGATTTCAAAGTGCAGTGTGGACGGTGTGGGGCTTAGAAGTGGAAAATGGTAAATGGGATACACCTACCTATACTTTATCCATGACAGTTAAGGAAGGGGCAGATGTCAGCGATAAAACTTGTTTAATGCGATTAGAAGATGGTCATTGGCGCTGTGCGGGGGCTGAACCATTGCAAAATGGCCCTTGGAGCAGTACGCAAAAACTGGGCGCTCAAGGCTATGATCCCGCCACTAAAACCGCTTGGGCGGTGGTGAATCGCGGCGGAGATTTTGCCGTGGGCTACGAAGGCATGACGGTTAGCACCATGCCCAAAAGCATTAAAGAAAAAAGCGAAATTGCGGAGCCCAACTACGATTTGTTGGGTCGCAAAAAATAAGCTTAACGGTGGGGAATTAGCCAGCGTTGGGTGGTGGAATTTTGCTGTAATTCCATAATATACAGACCTTGGGGCAATGCTATGTTTTGTTGCCCAGAACCACTTATGTAATGTTGTTGTGCCACTACACCATTAATGTGCTTGATGTTTAGAACACTGCCGTTTGCGACATTTTGCCAATGCAAATCACCGCGATTTATGCGTATTTGCGCCAAGGGCATAGAAGCTTTCTGCTGGGAGATGGTGGGCAGTTCACAAGAAGATATTACTTTTATTTCATTATTATTCCAAGCAATCCAGTCAATGTTGGGCAGACCGTCTTCTGTAAGTGAAGTTAAGGTAAAATCGTGGGTTCCCGCAGTAAAATTGACGGTCACGGGCAATATTTCCCAGTTAGTCCAGGCTCCGGTGCTTGGAAACTCCATGTCTGCGTGTAAAACAACATCGTTTTGCGAAATTTTACCATTGCGTACGGCATTGCCTCCGTTAGCATAGCGGATATAGAGCGTAGTTTGCACATCTTGGGTGGCTTTGAGCACATAAGTTACCCTAGAACCTACTTCGTTGTCCACATTTACATAGCCGCGTCCCATAAATCCAGCGTTTTTGTCTTCAAAAACACCGATTACTGAGCAAAAGTCTTCACCTTCTAACACTTGTGAACAAGTTTCGCTTCCACACAGGGCAAATTCGGGAACTTCTACTACGGAACTTGAACTTTGTTCTTCCGAGGAGCTAGAACTCGATGGTTCATCGGGAGTTAAAGAAGCAATGGCATTTAAATAATCGTCTTTTACGCTGAGGAGTTTGGAGCCGTAATCCCCTGCCCATTGGTATCCCAAGCGCCGTTCTTCGTCAATCTTCATAATATCTTGGGTTTTAGAAGATTCACCATTGCGATCGCAAAAGAAGTGATCATTATTATGCACTTCATAAAATCGGTACCACATTGATGCTCCAGGGGTGGGTACAAAAGTTCCTCTATTATATTTCATATCGCTAACTTTAGTGTCTTCGTACCAATTTAGAGCACCTTTAACAGCATTTTGCACCGCTGTGCTTTGGTCGGGCCAGTTCATTAAAAACCATACAACCCCACCAGATTCTGCCCCGGATTTAGACTTTAGTTCATAGGCGCGAGCAGGCTCAGGTCCATAATTGCTGGGGTTGTGCTGGGCACACCACACTGTGGGTTTGCCATCATTGATTATTTGTGCTTTTAAAATATAATCTACCCCTAGATTCAAAGATGCTTGGAGCTCACCGATTTGTGCGCTAGTGGCAATGTCCGAGTCAAAAGGCGGGCGGGCATCTAAAATATCTTTTAACATCACCATTAAACGCACCATGGCATTGTCGTTAAAAGTCACCATATCTGAGTAATTGTTTCGAGCAGGATAAACCTGGGGCCAGCCCCCACTGGGATATTGGGCGCTAAAAAGATATTCCAAAGCCTTGCGAAAAGAGTCGCGAAAGGCATTTTTATAAGTGTTATTACTGGTTTCTTTGTAGCGCAATGCCAGTAAAATCATCTCTTGCACCGTGGCATCGTTATCGATGGTGCCCAAATCTTTGCCATTGACTTTCCACCCCGATTTAGCTTCACCGTTCCATGGGTTGCGGTATTTTTCTGCATAAGCCTTAGAAAATCCCCCATGATCCATTTGCCAAGTAGTTAAGTTATAAGTGTAAAGATCAATATCCATGCCGCTAGCCGCATTGGTCAATTCGCTGTAACCTCTATAACGATCTAGCATTCTCGCCGCTTCTGATGGCGGACTATAAGCTGATGTTACCATGGCGCTTAAAGCACCAATTAAAAATATTTTACTAAATAATCCCATAAAATCCTCATTTTTAATATCTATACTGTTAAAATACCCTTAAAATATGGAAATGGTGGGGTAATTTGGGGTTAGTGTTGTCCACAGACAACAAGATGAGTTTTCTCACTTACGATCGTAGAGTCACGGTCATCGAGTTTTTTTTCTACAAAATGAAAGGAAAAATTAGTGAAAAAATGTATCGAGATGGCCCCTCTGGACGCTTCTTAGATTATTTTAACAAACCTGCACTGTCCGGTTTGTGGAGAGTCCGGAAGCTCTAAGAAGCTTAATATTAACTTAGCTGATTAAATTCATGCGGGGACTGTGTGTTGCATCTCCCAACTAAATATGATATTATCATAAAGGAGATGCCATGAAGTTAATGATTCTTGTTTCAATATTGTGGGCTATACTTGGTTGCACTGCCATAAATTCTGCGGATCCAGTTTCTGAAGAAGATTCATAAAATTATCCGTCTAGTTCTGCTGAAGCTTCGCAAAACTCATCATCGAGTTCGTCATTGCTAGCAATTGATGACCATTTTAATCCTAGTATAGATTTTGGGACATTTACAGATATTCGCGATAGCAATGTTTATAAAACCGTCCAAATCGGCGATCAAACCTGGATGGCCGAAAATTTGCGTTATTTACCTAGCTTAAATGGTTTTGCAAACAATGATGTTCATCCTAGATATTATGTTTACGGATACAATTCTGATCAAGTATCTGATGCTAAAAATACTTACAACTATCAGTTTTTTGGAGCATTATATAACTGGTCCGCAGCTTTAACTGCTTGTCCTACCGGCTGGCATTTGCCTACCATAGATGAGTGGGATATTTTGATAGATTATGTAGGAGATTCAGATGATGCTGGACAAAAATTAATGGCGATTAGCGGTTGGGATTCCAATCACAATGCAATTGATGAATATGGTTTCGGGGCCTTGCCCGGCGGTGACTTTATAGTTACTGGCTTCAGCGATGTATCTGATTGCGGTTATTGGTGGACTGCCTCTAAGTATGATATGTTCTACGCTCATTTCATTTATATTCACGATGATAGCTCTGCTGTTTCTTGGACTAAAGATTTAAAGAATCATGGGCATTCAGTGCGTTGTGTTAAGGATTAAATGTTTTCCCCGAAACCTCTTAAAATAAACTTATATTTATAATATTCTTTAATAGTTGGAGAAGTGTTGCGAAAAAAAGGATTTATTTCAATAATAGTTTTGTGCTTGCTGTGGGCAGGTACGGCGTGGGCTGAGACCCCTGAGCGTAAAGTTAATGTGGCGGTTTTGCCTTTTGTGGGTGATGAGCATGTGAGCGAAGCGCAACTGGAATTTATTACCAGCAGTTTTGTGGGGGAATTGGTTGGCTTAGACGCATTTAATGTGCTTGACCGAGGGAAAATGGACTACATTTTGCAAGAGCAGGGCTTTCAGAAATCGGGGGCTTGTAATTCCACAGAATGTAGGGTTGAAATGGGACAATTACTGGGGATGGACAACATTGTTTCTGGGAATTTAGTTCGTTTTGGCAACTCCTATGCTTTAAATGTGGAATATACCGATTTGCAAACTGGGCGGATTTTAAAAACTTTTGGAGAGCGAATCCGGGGGGAATTAGATGAGGTTTTTGAGGCCTTATGCCGCAATACTGCAGTGAAATTAGTGCAGTATGCCGCCCCCGATATAGAAGTGCCCGACCTGATTGCAGCAAAAGCCCCTGCTAGCGATAAAGGAGCTAGCATTGCTGATGCCGAAGTCACTGAGATTTCAACAGAATTGACAGCGCAGGTGGAAATTCCCGATAGCCTAGATGCAAAAGCGAAAATTAACTATCAACCTGAAGCTATAAGCAAAAAATCACTATCCACGGGTAAAAAAATAGCTTTAAGTTTGGGGGGAATAGGTTTAGCCAGTATTGGGAGTGGTGCTTATTTTGATGCGCGTATGGATAAATATTTAATTGAAGTTGATGAAGCCATTGCTTATCAGCATGTGCAACAAAGCTACGATGCTTTTGATAAAGCACAAAAACATCATAAAAGACGAAATATCACCTATACTGCGGGCATAGGTTCATTAGTTTCTGCGGTAGCCCTATGGCTTTTGGTGGAGTAAATATGATTTATTTAGCAATGGTTATAACAGCATTGTTTATGAGTGGATGTTCCGAATTTCGCGACTATGATTTAGATGCGATTTGGACAGAAAAAGGTGTAGAGTTGCCTGTTTCCTCAGATGTTCCAATTTCTTCGAACAGTGAAACTGAAGCTCATTACAGCTCTACTGTAGATGAATATTCATCAAATTCAGTTGAAAATCCTGATATTGGACCTTATTTGAGTTCAGGTTCGTCTGCAAGCATATCATCTTCATCAGCTCTAAAAAGTTCTTCCTCAAGTTCATCATCTGTAGTGGCAGAATACGGTACCTTTGAAGATGAACGGGATAGTAATGTCTACAAAACCGTGCAAATAGGGAATCAAACTTGGATGGCTGAAAACTTGCGTTATTTGCCTAGTCTGAATGGTACTGAAGATAGCGAAGAAGACGCAAAATATTATGTTTATGGTTATGAAGGTAGTGATGTGGATAATGCTAAAAATACAGACAACTATAAAACCTATGGTGTTTTATATAACTTTGTGGCGGCTAAGGTTGCTTGCCCAGCTGGCTGGCATTTGCCCAGCAACACTGAATGGAATGCGTTGTAACATATTTCTCCTTGATTAACAACTACAAAATAGCTGCGTTTTTTGATTAAAAATTAGCGCAGTAATGAAATTGTGGAAAAGAGTTTCCACACATAAAGCGATCCAGCTTGGCGGAGTTTTAAAATGTTGTTTAATTTATATATATGAAAATATTAAAATTATTTCGCCTCTTAGCTCTTGCAATTTTGTTGCTGAACTGGTCTGCTTTTGCGACTAAGCAAGTTTATATTCCTCGTTTTGTAAACTCCGATAATGGAGGGAAAAGCGTGGAAGATTCCGACGCTCAATGGAGTTATAGTCGCAGTGTGCAAACTGCCAATTGGATCATCTTTTGGGAGCCTGGTTTTGGAGCAGATCCTTCCACCGCCTCAGGTTCTTATAAAGTAAATATGGAAAATCTAAAGCAAGTTATAGAAAAAAGCTATGCTCACAATGTGGATTCTTTGAAAATGGTGATCAAAGGCCAATCCAAAACAGATACTTATAAAATGATGATTTTTCTTTTGTACAGCACGGAATGGGCTGCTTATGGCTCTGGAGCAGACGAGTTGGTGGGGGTAGTGCATGTAAACCCGGCTGCTGCCAATGGCAATACGGTGATGGCCCATGAAATAGGGCAGTGTTTTCAATATATGACAGGAGTGGATTCTCCCCAAGGTGGCTTTCGCTACGGTTTTGGTAATAATGGCGCTGGAGGTAACGGTTATTGGGAGCAAATGGCCCAATGGCAAGCTTTTAAAGTCTATCCCGAAGAGCAGTTTCGCGCCCATGATTTTAGAACTTATATAGCCAGTAATCACAAACATTTAATCCATGAAGAACCTCGTTATGCCAACTATTTTATTGGGGATTTTTGGGCTTACAAAAGGGGCTTAGATTTCCAAGGTAAGTTATGGCGCGACTCTCGTAGTCCCGAAGATCCCATTGAGGCATATAAAAGATTAAACAATGTCAATCAGGTGGAATTTAATGCAGAAATGTATGAACACGCCGCTCGCTTGACCACTTGGGATTTACCTGCCATAAAAACTTATGGTGCCAACTATATTGATAGTCGTGCCCAAGTTAAAATGAATGATGTGGGGGATGGGTATTGGCGCGTAGATGCCAGTGTGGCTCCGGAAAATTACGGCTACAATAGTATCAAGCTTAATGCTCCTGGCACGGCATCTACGGTGAGCGTTCATTTTCAAGGCCTGGCGGGTCAATCTGGCTATAGATCCCTAAATGTGGATAAGGCTGGTTGGCGTTTTGGTTTTGTAGCTCTGCTTAATAATGGTGAAAGGGACTATAGTGAAATGGGCAGTTTAGATTATGCTTCGGGGGCTAACCCTGAGGGATCTTTAAGTTATGCCGTGCCTTCTGGCTGCTCTAAGTTGTGGTTAGTAGTATCTGGTTCTCCTCAGGAATATTGGCGCCATGAGTGGGACGATGATGATTCCAATGATGAGCAATGGCCTTATCAAGTGAAATTTGCTGGCACCAACCTTTTGGGGCAACAAAACGCAACGGGAACCAAGACTTTCACTTTAACCGCTACGGTTGAAGGTAGTGGCGGAAGTGTAAATCCAGCTTCGGGTAGTTTTATGGAAGGAACCATGCAAACTATCACCGCTGTGCCCCAAGAAGGCTACCGCTTTGTGTCATGGGGTGGCGATGCCAGTGGAAATATCAACCCATTGAATATTACTATGGATGGAAATAAGACTTTAACGGCAACTTTTGCGGAAATCCCCATAAAAACTCTAAATTTTGAGATAAGCATGGAACCTGCAGCAGATTATGAAGCCGTGGAAGTGGCTTTGGGTGATAGTTTAGCAGAGCTTTTGGGAATTAGTGCCTTCGAAATCAGCGCAGCTTGGGGCCATAGTCTTAAATATTACGCTTTGGACAATGGTGCCCTCAATGCTAACTCAACTGCTAATGATCCTGGACATTGGTTTGACAGTGACGGTCAAGTGGTGGCTTGGGGTGATAATGCCCGCATTTATTCAGAAATGGATGCCAACAAACTAGTGGCTCAAGTGGGGCAATATCCCAATCGCAGCTCTGTGGGAGATAGCTATAGCTTCACTCAAGTTTTGGTTTACGAAGCTAGCCCTAATGCCCAACAAATCAACTTGAATTTTAAAGTGAATATCGGCGCAGGGACGGTGAAATTAAGCTCACAAATAGCCAAAGAAAGCATTACTGAAGTACGAGTTTACAGCTTGCAAGGACAATTATTGCATCGCATAAATTCCGCAGAAACAGGCTCTTTGCGCCACAAAGTTGGCCCCGGAGTTTATCGCTTAGTAGAAATATCCGGCCGCAAAATCGTGCGCAGCAGCATGCTCAACAATTTATAAACGAAATTTTCCTACTCTCGGGCAGGTCATCAACAGTGACTTGCCTTTTTTTTATGTAGCGAAAACTTTGACATTTTGGTGTACGGATCGGCTTTTTTGTAATCTGCTCAAATGTTAAGAAACAATTTTTTCCATGAACTTGGTGCTCCAAAATCTCTTAGAGAAATAGCCATCATTATTAACAATCATTCTGCGTTCTTTGAGAAATGCTACTTTTCTTGCAAAAGTGCGCGATAAATTGGATATTATATATAGTAGCGTATAAAAGTGCAAGGAAAACGATGACTAGCAAGAAAGATTTATCGGAAACAGACATAATTACCAAATACATTTTGCCGGCGTTGGCAAAAGCGGGTTGGGATATCGCAACCCAAGTACGGCAAGAAGTTTATTTTACCGATGGTCGCATTTATGTAGCAGGCAATAAAGCTAAACGGGGCTCAAAAAAGTTTGCTGACATCGTTCTTTACCACAAACCTAACCTTAGGGTGGCGGTAATTGAAGCCAAAGACAACAATCACAGTTTGGGAGCTGGCATGCAACAAGCGCTGGGTTATGCTGAAATTTTGGATGTACCGCTGGCTTATAGCTCTAATGGCGATGGCTTTTTATCTCACGATCGCACCCCTGGCGCAAACCCTATAGAATGCAATTTAAGTCTAGACAATTTTCCTTCGCCTCAACAACTTTGGGAGAAATACAAAGCTTTTAAAGGCATAAACACTCCAGAACAGGAGACCATAGCCACCGCAGAATATTTCTATGATGGCGGTGGACGCACTCCGCGATATTATCAAGAAATAGCCATTAACCGCACCGTTGAAGCTGTGGCCCAAGGACAAAATCGCATTTTGCTAACCATGGCTACTGGAACCGGAAAAACCTACACCGCTTTTCAAATTATCTATCGCCTGTGGAAAAGTGGCACCAAAAAACGCATTTTATTTTTGGCAGACCGCACCGCACTGATTGAGCAAACTAAAAGGGGAGACTTTAAACATTTCAAAGATAAAATGACCATAGTGCGCAAAAAAGAAATAGACAAAGCCTTTGAAATCTATTTAGCACTCTATCAAGGATTAACCAATTACGACAAAGACCAAGATGCCTATCGTGAATTTAGCCCTGACTTTTTTGACCTAATTATTATTGATGAGTGTCACCGAGGCAGTGCCGCGGCCGATAGCGCTTGGCGGTGTATTTTAGAATATTTTGGCACCGCTACACACATTGGCCTAACCGCCACTCCCAAGGGAACCAGTCAAGTATCTAGTACTGAATACTTTGGCGATCCTATCTACACTTATTCCTTAAAACAAGGCATTGACGATGGCTTTTTGGCTCCCTACAAGGTGTTGCGCATTGGCTTGAATGTGGATTTAGAAGGTTGGCGACCTGAAGCCACCACTCGGGATCAAACGGGCAATTATATTGAAGACCGCATATATAACACCAAAGATTTTGATCGCAATTTGGTGATAGATGAACGCACCCAACAAGTGGCAAATCGCATCGCCGAATTTTTGCGTAAAACCAATCCCTTAGATAAAACCATCGTGTTTTGTATAGACATAGAGCATGCCGAACGCATGCGCCAAGCCCTGGTCAATGCTTTGCCCGAACAAGTGCAACTCTCCCACAAATATGTGATGCGCATAACCGGAGATGATAAAGTGGGCAAACTCGAATTAGACAACTTTATAAACCCCGAAGAAAGCTATCCCGTAATTGCCACCACTTCTAAGCTGATGACCACCGGCGTTGATGCCCAAACTTGTAAATTGATAGTTTTAGATGCCAATATTGGCTCTATGACCGAATTTAAGCAAATTATTGGCCGCGGCACCAGAATTAACGAAGATTATGGCAAACAGTTTTTTACCATCATGGATTTCCGCAATGTTACCGACAAATTTGCCGACCCAGATTTTGATGGAGACCCTGTGCGGGTGAAAGAAATTGCCGCCGATGCGGATTTGACCACCGAAGATGTGTTCCCCAGTGATGTGGCCTTAGATGAAAACGATGCTCCGGTGGAATTTGACCCTTCAGCTGACCTTTATCCCCCATTTGGGGAGATAATTATGGGAGGAGATATTGCCGGCGAAACCCTTGGAAAGGTTTATGTGGCGGGAGTAGATGTTTCCATTTTGAACGAGCGCCTGCAGCACTTAGATGCCCAGGGAAAATTAATCACCGAAAGCCTTAAAGATTATACTAAAAGAGGTTTGTTAAATCATTTCCGCAGTTTAGATGACTTTTTAGCCGTGTGGAACCAGGCAGAAAAGAAAAATGCCTTCTGGCTGAACTAGAAAATCAAGGGATTTTATTGGAGAATTTAAGAGCTGAAGTGCAAAAAGATTTAGATGTTTTTGACCTAATATGCCACATTGCATGGGATATGCCCGCTTTGACCCGCAAAGAGCGAGCCGAACAAGTGAAAAAGCGCAATTATTTTACCAAATACGGTGAAAAAGCCCGAAAAGTGCTGAATATATTGCTAGATAAATACGCTCAAGAAGGTATAGAAAATATTGAAAATCTTGCAGTTCTAAAGGTAGATCCCCTAAATGAATTGGGAACGCCATTAGAAATCATCGAGTTTTTTGGCAGCAAAGCCAACTATATGCAGGCTATACAAGAACTAGAACAATAGTTGCTTAAAATCTCGCAAAGATCGCAGAGACCGCAAAGGTGTTAAATTATGGATGAAAATAAGTTAAGTAATTTGAATATTGGCTTGGCGAACTTCGCGAGCATAGCGCCCTTAGCGAGAGGCGTAACCAATCTCGCAAAGAACGCAGAGACCGCAAAGGTGTTAAATTATGGATGAGAATAAGT
>JAAZFC010000073.1 GCA_012511955.1 Fibrobacter sp.
ACCATCAATAACTTGGCCAACCAAGCTTATAACACCCAAGATGCGGAAGCTCGTATTCGCGATGTGGATTTCGCCACCGAAACCACTCAGTTTACTCGCAACCAAATATTGGTACAAAGCTCTACGGCTATGCTTTCTCAGGCAAATATGAAGCCCCAAAGCGTGTTAGGCTTGCTATAAACCTGATATAAATATATTCATTCTCAATGCCGAGGCTAAATGCCTCGGCTTTTCTATCTTTGGGGTTTTTGAGGTTTGCAGTGCTAAAAGTTAAGGATTTTTTAGAAACAATGCCCAAAGGGGCTTTGAAGGTAATTCATGAAAATTTATTGGGCAAGCAGGGAATTATAAGCAATGTTCGCCTTTTGCAGGAGTGCGCTACTCAAATAGAGAATATTGAAAATCTTTCTCTTTGGTATGATACTTTAAAAACCTGGCAAAAAAAAGTGCTTACATGGATAGCTATGAGCCAGAATCGCGGCGTTAGCCGAGCAGAACTCAGCATTGCATTAAGACATGAACTCAACGAGGAATTAGCAATTTTTTTGCAAGAGGCTTGTGAGCGAGTGGCTATTTTTAGAGCTGAAAGCTTCGGAGTTTTTGCATATTATAGTTTTACTGACTTTGCTGACTTCTTTGTTAAAGTTGATAAATCTGAAATTACAGGCAGAGAATCATGGTTCTCCAATGAAAATAAAGTTCTTTGGTTGTTAATAAGACTATGTAGCTTAATAGTTAAAGGCGAACTAAGAATAAACAACAATTTAGATTTACATCGACGGACTCAGATGCAATTGCAGGAAATGTCTGCAATGCCAGAGTTTTTCTCTGTGGAAAAAAATGACTATTGGTTGCTTTTATTGCAGTTTTGTAGTGATAGCAGTTGGTTAGAAGTTACGGGTTCAGTGGTAGGACTTGCAGATCATGCTTTTGAAGAAATAAGCGTACATCCCCAAAGGTTAGTTTTAAATATTTTGGATTGGTGGGCAAAATTACGTTTAGATGGTAATTTAGGAATATTGCAACACTTGTTTGCAAATCAAGAACAAAGCATAAGTATAGTTTCAGCTCAAAATTTATTTTGGGCCACGGATCCTCAAAACAGTAATCCTGATATAGGAGGTCAAGAGGTTGAGTTTAGCCGTTTAAACAAGATTTTACAAGAAATGTGGGTCTTAGGGATTGTAGAATTCAGTATTCGTGAATCTAGTCTAGACCAAGTGCGTTTAACTCGTCGAGGTTACGGCTGGTTATATAATTCTGTGGATGAATTGGAGTTTAATCCTTTAGCGGCAACTTCGATGCCTAACTTTGAGCTGTTGATTCCAGCCATGTCAAATCCCGCATATTTAATGGTTGCATCTAGTGTGGGCGAAATTTTAGCAGAAGATGAGTTTATTAGAATTGTTGTAAATAAAGAAGATTATATTGCAGGCTTAAAAACCAATATTCCGAAAATTTGGTTTGATAATTTTTATCAATGGATTAACTTACCGCCCAATATGCAAGAAACTTTAGCATCTTGGTATCAGATTCTATTTGGCAGTTGGATAAGAACACTCCAAATCTTGCGTATTTATGACGAAAACAAATGGGAAGAGCTTAATGGTTTTTCTGCTTTTAAAGACTGTGTCATAGAAAGCATTCCTAATTGGGGTTTTATTTTACACGATTTAAAAGTTAAAAAGGCTCGTGAATTATTAGAAAACTTTGGTTTAACACCCCCTGATTTTAATGAGCTTGCCAATCAAAAAACTCAAAAGTTTAAAAAAGGTGATTGGAGTCAAAAAGTTGCCATAGCTAGATTTAAAGATGGAAAAATAGACTACGAACCCAATCAGAAAGAAGATTTGGAACAGGTAGTAAGCCCTTCTCTACAGAAAAGCAAATACGGCACAGAATTTCAAGAACTTGCAGGTTTAGAATTAAATAATGTTTTACGATATGCATCTTTGATGGATATTCCAGTGGAAATTGAATATTATGTGGGTAGTGGAAAACGCAAAGAAGAAATAAGCAAAACAGTGCTTATAAAAGAAGTGTTTACCCGGCGTGAGCCATGTTTTTTGCAGGGAAATTGTTCTAGTGGCGAATCTATAGAGATTCACTTAGATAATATATCTCGCTTTAGACTCACAAAAATTTAGTTTTAAGGTTAACATGACTTTTGTTCACTTACAAACACATTCGGAATATTCCATGTTGCAATCCACAGCTGGAGTGGAAGATCTTATAACTGCAGCCATAGAAAATGGACATAATGCAGTGGCGCTCACCGACCATCACGGTATGTTTGGCATTTTGGAATTTGTGATGGAAGCGCAAAAAATGGCTAAAAAGCATAATACCATTATTAATCCCATAGTAGGTTGCCATATTTATGTCCATGAAAATGTTAATGAAAATATTTTAGAAGATCATGGGAAATTGCAAAGATTGACTTTGTTGTGCGAAAATAATGAAGGTTATCAAAATTTATTGAAAATAGCCTCTTGGCGTTATGAAACAGCTGAAAATTGGGCGCCATTTCCCACCGTTCCTTTGGAAGTAGTAAAAAAATATTCTGCAGGATTAATAGCGCTTACTGGAGATACTTTTAGTCTTTTTGGGCGCCATTTGGCCCAAGATAAATTCTTAGAAAAATCTCCTTGGTTAGATAGCCTAATAGAAATCTTTGATAAAGAGCATTTGTATTTGACATTGCAAGATCAGGGCATACATATTCAACAAAAAATCAATGCAAATATGCGTGCCATCGCACAGAAATATGGGCTAGAATGTGTGATTACCAACAATGTGCACTATATCTCCAAAGAGGATTTCGAAGCTCACAAAGTTTTGCTGTGCATAGATAAAGGTGAAAAATTAATAGAATATAATTCAACGCTTTATCCCACCGATAAGTTTTATTTTAAAAGCACTGCCGAAGTTCAACAATTGTTTCCTGACGATGCCGCCGCCATGGCTAAAACCCAGGAAATAGCTGATCGTTGTAAAGTGGAAATTGAAACTCATGTGGGTGATAAATATTGGCCTAAATATAAATTACCTGATGGTTTTGCCAGTGCCGATGAATATTTAGCGCATATAAGCTGGGAAAACTTGCCTTTGCGTTACGAAAATCCCTCTGAAAAGGTCAAAGAGCGTCTGCATTTTGAACTGGATACCATTCGCGATATGAAGGTGGCGAGCTACTTATTGATTGTCCAAGATTTTATTAATTGGGCCAAGGATAACGATATTCCCGTAGGTCCCGGGCGTGGTTCAGCGGCGGGCTCCTTGGTGGCCTATGTAATTGGCATTACCAATATAGATCCCATTCCTTTTGATTTACTTTTTGAAAGATTTTTAAACCCTGAGCGGGTGTCCATGCCCGATATTGATACGGATTTTTCCGACAAAGAACGGGGTTTGGTGATCGATTATGTTTCCGAAAAATATGGCAGAGATTGCGTTACCCAGATTGTAACCTATGGTGCCATGAGGGCTAAAGCGGTAATCCGCGATGTGGGACGAGTTTTGGGGGTGCCATTAAGTGATGTAAATCATTTGCTCAACTTTTTTCCCAAAGAGGGAAGTTTTACCCTAAATGATGTTTGGTCTGGTAGTACTGAAATTCGAGAGTTTGTGGAAGCCAACGCCGATATGACTGAATTGTGGCGCCTGAGTCTTAAGTTAGAAGGACAAGTTCGTCAAACAGGAGTCCATGCCGCGGCAGTGATAATTGCTCCCGAACCCATGTCAAATTTGGCACCTTTATACAGAGCTAATCCCATCGACATTCCAGTTATTCAATACGATATGAATTATGCTGAAGACATTGGATTATTGAAAATGGACTTTTTGGGCTTGCGTAACTTGTCGGTGATTCAAGACGCTTTAGCTATAATCAAAGCCAAACACGGTATAGAAATAGACATAGATAATATCCCCTTTGACGATCCCAAAACTTTTGACCTGTTGGGTAAGGGCTTAACTGTAGGCGTGTTCCAGTTTGAAAGCCCAGGTATGCAAGCATATTTGCGCTCTTTGCAACCTTCGCATATCGATGACTTAATAGCTATGAATGCTCTATATAGGCCAGGACCAATGGACAATATACCACGCTATATTGAAGGTCGTCACAGTGAAGATAAAAGCAAAATCGATTATTATCACGAAGACTTAGAAGAAGTGCTCGGTGAAACCTACGGAGTGATGGTCTATCAAGAGCAAGTGATGCGTATCGCTCAAATTATTGCGGGTTACAGTTTGGGGCAAGCAGATTTATTACGCCGGGCCATGGGTAAAAAAGATGTAGCTGAAATGATAAAGCTCGAAGCAGATTTTATTTCTAAGGCAGAAGCAAAAGGCTATAACCCCAAAGTAGTGAAGCGTTTGTGGGACGATATGGAGCCTTTCTGTGGTTACGCTTTTAATAAATCTCACGCTGCGGCTTACGCTTATGTGGCTTTCCAAACAGCATATTTAAAAGCAAATTATGGCCCAGAATATATGGCGGCTAACTTAACTTCAGAAATGAACGATACTAAAAAAATCGTGGGTTTAACCACTGAAGTGCGTAAAATGGGCATAGAGCTATTGCATCCCGATATCAATAAATCTCGTAGTGAGTTTATGGTGGAAGATGGAGCCATTAGGTATGGGCTTTCTGGTATAAAAAATGTGGGCATAGCTGTAGTAAGCGATTTGGTGATTGAAAGAGAAGCTAATGGCCCTTTTACCAGTATTTTTGATCTTTGTAAAAGAGTTTTGCATAGGCAAAGCATCATGGAACAAGAGTCCCAAGGGACTAAAAAGCGACCTCCATTAAATAAAAGAACTTTAGAATGCTTGATAATGGCGGGAGCTTTTGACTCTGTGCATGAATGTAGGGCTTCTTTGCATGCTTCGGTGGATTTGGCACTAGATGTAGCTGCTAGGGAGCAAAATGACCGAGATACCATGCAGGTTTCATTGTTTGGCGGAAGTGATGAGCAAGAAGACAGTATTTTGGAAGAAGATAAGCTAGAAAGAGCCGAAGCTTGGCGACATTTAGAGTTGCTCAATAACGAAAAAAAGGTTTTAGGATTTTATTTGTCTGGGCACCCCATCGAAGAATATCGCGCGGAATTAAAAGGCTTTACTTCTTGTTCATTATCTGAATCTGAATTAATTACGCAAAATAAAGGGGCAAATTTAACCCTAGGCGGCGTTATTACCCAATTACGCAGTTTAAATTCCAAAAAAGATCCCACGCGAACTTTTGGAGTGGGGATTATTCAAGATTTTCATGGAGAAATAGAACTGTTTTTTAAGCCCGAAGTTTTTGAAAAAATCCGTGATGCCATTGCTGTAGATATGATGGTTTTAGTGCGGGGTAAATTTGGTACCGCTTTTGATGGTAAAACCCTACAGTTGCAAGTAGAGCGGGTTATTCCCATAGAAAATGCCCGTACCACTTTGGCAAAATTTGTGCACATAGAGCTGGAAACCATGGGTTTAAGCAACGCGAAAATCAAAGAACTGTTAGAGACTTTACAGTTTTACGCCATTCCTCCAGATGATCCAGGAGGCTGTCAAATAGTATTTCGCATAGAAAGTAAACAAGCTTATCACAAGTTAGTATGTGCTAATATGAAGGTGTTTAATGACCCTGATTTGCTTAGTGCGCTCACTGAGCTTGCCGGTTTTGACAATGTTTGGGTTTCCCAGCGAATGTAGCTTGTTACTCCAAAACAAACTTCAATTTGTCTGCGGCTAATTGTACCCATTGCTTAATCAAGGATTTTTGTAAATCTAAGCGCTGATTTACATCTAGGGCTTTGACATGGCATTCAATTAAGCCACAATAACCTGTGCCAATGGTGGTATCAGCTGAAATGGTAGTGCTATAGGGTGTGATTAGAGAATTAACTTCGTTTTCAGAAGCTTTGTACTCCAGTTTGGCGCTATGGGTGTATTGCACTGCTCCTAACCAAAAAAACACAGATTTCCTTCGACTACGAATTTGCTGAGCTTGTTGAGTTATGCGTAAAACTCCTTGGGCATTTTCACCATGAGTTTGGAATTTATAATCTGTGTTTTTGGACAATTCTTGCAAAAGCTCTAGTTGAAGGTTGTCGGCATGCTCCCAAGAACCGTGGGTTTCCACAAAAATTTGTATTTTTTTGGGTGTTGCTGCTGAGTCAAGTGTAGTAGAATCTTGAGGTGCCGAGGCGGTATCAGGTTCTATGCCTAAAGAATCCTCTACTAAGGCAGAATCTGTTGCTATGGTGTCTGGCGCAGGAGTATCTGCTGCAGTAGTGCCGGCGCTTTCTTGAGCCCAAACAACTAGAACTCCGAGTAAAATAAAGCGAAAAACTTTCATAATTATAATTTAACCAATTGCTAGTAACTTATGTGCGTTTAAATTTTTTATTAATGTCTTCTACGGGTAGTCGCATCAGGGTAGGAAGCCCAAAAGGAGATATAAAAGGCTCTGTGCACTGAATAAGCTGTTCAAATAAATTAATCATCTCATCGTTATTCATGCTTGCGCCTGTTTGTATTGCTGCTCCTAAAGCGTAGGCTTTGGCGATAATTTCTTCTATGGGATTTTGAGAGTTTGGTGCTGATAGTTCATTTAAAAAGCTACGAAAACTATTTTCTCCTTGGCCCACTGCAATATGGGCGGGAATACTGCGAAGTTTCCAAGCATTATTCCCAAAAGCTTCGGCATGAAAGCCAATTCTTGAAAGTTCAGCGTTGTGTTCACTTAAAAGCTGCGATTCTGTAGGGCTTAAGTCGAAAATATCGGGAAAGAGTAGCTCTTGGGCGGGTAATTGGCTTTGGTTTTCT
The DNA here is from genome assembly GCA_012511955.1 of Fibrobacter sp. Lineage (GTDB taxonomy): Bacteria > Fibrobacterota > Fibrobacteria > Fibrobacterales > Fibrobacteraceae > JAAZFC01. Next base: position 6,820 of record JAAZFC010000073.1, read on the forward strand.
AGGGAAATTAAGGCGTTTTCGTATAAAATCCGTTGATGAGCGGCATTTTGGTGTATAAAAATCAGACCTTGGCTATCTTCGCTGACTATATAGGTGTTAGCCCATTGGAAAAAAAGAAAGTTTCCTATGGGTGGGGAATCTGTGCTTTGAAGTTGCTTTTCCTTTTTAAATAGTTGGGGAGAGAGAGGTACAACTTTGCCGTATTCTGGGAGAGAGAAAAAATCTTGGGCAATGGCATCTTTAGGTTCATTCCACTTAGGTGGGGGCGGTTGCGCAACCTTTTGTTCGGGCAAGGCATCTTTTTCGCTTGTTTCTTTTTCTTGCTTATCAGAATCCACAAAGCGTATCACCGGCGAAGAACTATTATCTAACAAGGCTTGCCTTATGCTTTTGTGAACCAGCGAAAAGATATTGGTTTCAGTGCTAAAGCGCACCTCTTTTTTGGTGGGATGCACATTGACATCAAAACTTTCATCTGCTAATTCTAAAAATATTACCACCGCAGGTGTGCCTTTAATCCCATAAGGTTCATAAGCTTTTTGCACGGCTTTTATTATGGCCGGGCTAGATATGGGCCTTTTGCCCAGATATATATACTGAGCATTTCTGCGTGGTCGGGCTTTTTCGGGCTTCATCACAAAGCCGTATATTTCTTGTTCGTTAAGCTCTTGAGAAAAAACAATCATGTTTTTCGCCGCCCCGGTTCCCAAAACTTCTGCTAGGCGAGTTTCTAAATTACCCTTAACCCCAGTAAAGAGAGTATGTCCTTTTTGAGAAAGCTCAAAACGAATTTCTGGGTGTGCCAAGGCTATTCTAGTTACTATATCAATGATTTTATTGGTTTCTGAAGCGTCACTATTTAAAAAATTTGCCCGTACGGGGGTATTGTAAAATAAATTTTGCACGGTAAAAGTAGTGCCCACAGGGCGCGCTACAGAATTAAGTGTCATTTCGGGGTTATCTTCGAGAGTTATACTTAAACCTGTTTCTTTTTCAGCAATGCGCGATTCTACGCTTAATTTAGATACCGAAGCGATGGAAGGTATGGCTTCGCCTCTAAAACCATTGGTGTTTACACCAATTAAGTCTTCAGCGGAAGTGATTTTTGAAGTGGCATGGCGCTGTAAGCACATTTTTATGCCTTGGGCATCCATTCCGTAACCATTGTCGGTGATGCGAATAAAAGATTTTCCCCCGCTTTCTATTTGCACTGAAATTTCCGTGGCTTGGGCATCAATGGCATTTTCTACCAATTCTTTTACCACCGATGCGGGTCTTTCTATAACTTCGCCTGCGGCAATTTGATTGATTACTTTATCGGATAACAGTTTAATTTTTTGCATTAAAATAAATATAGAGAAAATAAAATAATTTTTAAGTGGACAACAAAAAAGAAATATGTATATTTGTTCTTATAGGGTTGGAAGATATTTAATTTCGGTCAATCCAAAGGCTTTGATTTCTGTGGAAGGGTAAATCCTCATACACTCAATCATTGCTCCCCTCCTGGTAAGTTAGGGGTACCGACCACAGAATTTTTAAGGCTTTGTCTTCGGACAAAGCCTTTTTTTATTGTGTTTTTAATGGTCTTCTTCGTCGCTTAGGTCTGGAAACAAGCGGAAAAATTTAGTTTTTTGGTCTTCGAAGAGTATAAGCACGCGTTCTTGCTCAAATTGTTCTCTGTCGATGTTTTGCATGTAAAAGTGATTAGTGGCAAAAGATTTTTCTTGTATATTCTTTTTTACATCTAAATCTATTTCAATATTATCCCATAAAATAAACATCGAACCCACACCTATTTCACCAAAAATATCGATATTGGTTAAGGTATGGCTCTTATTAGTGTCCAGTTGTTCTTGCGCTAAAGAATCATCTATAGCAGTGGAGTCATTGGCAAAAACTGTGGCACAAAAAAGGCTAAGCAATAAAAAAAGCTTCATTATATTAATATACTAAAGCAAAGCTTGCATAACAGCTTTACCAAAAAAAACTTGCTTTATTTTGCCAAAGGCATCCAAGCACTAACTTTGCTTAGTGTTGGTAAAAGATTTTGGCGTTGCCGCAAAATAGCAGCTGCAGCAATCATAGCACCATTATCGGTGCAAAATTCCAAGGCGGGCATGGCTAAGCGAAGCTGATTTTTATCGCAATATTTTTGCAATTGAGTTCGTAAATGCCCGTTGGCGCTAACTCCGCCGCCTACTACTAAGGTATGAGCTTTAGTCTTTTTTAAAGCCCAAATAGATTTTTCCACCAGAACACTCACAATAGCTTCTTCTAAAGAAGCGCAAATATGATTTAAATTTTCTTGGATAAATTCGGGGGAATGGGTTTGAGTATAGCGCAAAACTGAAGTTTTTAAACCAGAAAAAGAAAATTCTCCGTGATCTTGTTTGTGAAAAGCTCGAGGAAAACGTACAAATTTGCGGTTTCCCGTAGCTGCTAGCTTGCTCACTTGACTTCCCGCCGGATAATCTAAACCTAAAAGTTTGCCGCATTTGTCAAAAGCTTCCCCGGCGGCATCATCTCTAGTTCGGCCTATTAAAGAGTATTTAAACTGTGGTTCTACCATAACAAGCTCAGTATGGCCGCCAGAAACGGTGAGGGATAAATATGGTGCATCTAAATCGGGATGACTTAAATGCGCCGCAGCCAAATGCCCCTCCAAATGATTAATGCCATAAGCGGGAATACCTAAATCTACGGCTAATCCTTTGGCAAAAGATGCACCTACTAAGAGTGGACCCATTAAACCTGGGCCACAAGTGTAGGCGATGGCTTGAATTTGCTCAGGGTTAATTTGTGCTTGTTCAAATGCTTTTTGCGCGATGGGATTAATCTTCTCTAAATGAGCTCGAGCGGCAATTTCAGGGACCACGCCGCCAAATTTATTGTGTTCTTTAATTTGACTGTAAAGTGGATTAGCTAATACCATTAAATCTGGGCTAACTATAGCGCAGGCAGTTTCATCACAGGAACTTTCTATACCTAACCAATATTTTTTCATAGGGAATCGGGGGAAATCGAGGGTGGAGTGGATTCTTTAACTGTTAATTGTATAAATCTAGGTTGAATTTCATAACTCTCTACGCCTAAGGGGTAGTTAAGGGTAGGTTTTATGGAAGCTTGTTTTTCTATTTGAAAGCGAGAATATTCAATAAAAGCGCGTATTTGATCTGCCTGGGTATTGCTGATAATACTTTGTGCACCGCTTATGGTAACTGCAATATATTTAGGGTTTAGCTGATGGCTTTTAGGCTTATGCGAGCCGATTAAACTTACGGGGATTTTAGCAAAACTTTTGCTAATTAAAGGCTCAACATGAAGGATAAGCTGAGTTTCTGCGATAGAAGAACTTACTTTATGGCTTATATGGCCTAATTCCAAAGCTAATTTGAAAGTATCACTTTTGTTTAAGGGGGTATTGGGCAAGTTTATGGTGGAAATATGGCTAATGCGCATCAGGACTTTGCGAGCACCTTGTAAAATAACACTGTCAGGGGACAACTTTGGGCTTTGTAACAAAGTGTAACCTTCCTTAATTACAGGATCTTTTTTGAGTTGAATAGGAATTTTGCGTTGGATTTTGGCATCTAATTCTATTTGTAATAAGGGTGCGTAATTTATGGAAAGTAATTTTATAGACTCAGAGTTTTCACACTTAAATAAACTGGGCTCCAAGTTAAAATAGTTTAAACCCATGGAAGCTGTTAGCATATCGAGCTCTATCCACGCAGCGCTTTTGCTACTTAAAATTTTAATTAAATCTAAACCTTTGCCTTCTAAGCTAACATTTAAGTTTTGTGGAATATAAGATGCCACTGCTAAATTTGAGTTTAAATGTGTCATTTTTAAGGGGATTTCCACATCGATATTGTATGATTTATCGGATACCACAAAAAACCACAATGTGAGTGCGCCTAAAACTGCTGCAAATTTTAACCCAAAAGATTTCATGTCTTAATACGAATTTAGTTATATTGCCATAGGTGTCAGGTCAAATTTTTTATTTGATTTCCGAAGCGGTGCGTGGTTGGAAGCAACACCGAATGGTTATATTGCCTTCGTTGGTAACCATTTTTTTGTGTTCTTTCCTTTTAGCTGCCAGTGCAACGGTGTTTTGGGGGGCGCGGCATGTGTTAAGCCAGCGCTCGTCTTTGTACTATGCTGAAGCTTTTTTTGATACTGAACCCCATGAGGCTTTAAGAGATTCTATTATCAAAGAAATGCGAGGTATAAAAGCAGTGGCCGATGTACAATATCGCAGCCCTCAACAAGCTTTAGCTGAATTTAAAGAGTATTTTTCCGATCAAATGCTCGATTTAGTCGAGGGTAATCCGCTCCCCGCATCGCTACGAGTAGAACTTTTACCTGAATTTCACTATCCTCATTTATTAAAACAAGTTACAGCAGAAATACAGAGAAAGCATACATTTTTTGAAGTGCAAGCTCCTTTAGCATGGGTGGAACGCATAGAAAAATGGCGTTTTGATATGGTTTTTTGGCCAGTTTTAGTCATAGCGTTGTTGCTCTTAACTTTGGGGCTTATCATAGGCAATGCCGTGCGTTTAACATTGTTTTCCCGACAACTTTTAGTGGAAAATATGAAGTACGCGGGGGGGAGTCCTTTTTTCATCCAGTTTCCCTTTGTGCTCGAAGGCTGTATGCAAGGTCTAGTTGGTTCTACAGGAGCGGTGATAATTTGGACTTTAATAATAAATTCCATTTTGAAAAGTTTTCCAGGCTTAGCTGGCTATGTACAAAATGTTGGCGCTGTTTCTGTGGCGGTGGTGCTTTTGGTTAGTTTGGTTGGAACTTATGCCAGTTACAGAGCGGTGCGTTCCTTTTTGTTTAGGCAAAATTAAATGGTGAAGCGCTATATAATAGTGTTATTATTGTTTTGTGCTTGGGGCTATGCTAACAAAAGTACTGATGCGCAATTGCGTGAACAGCGACGAGCTTTAAAATCCATTGAATCAAATTTGGCAACTCAACGGAGACAGTTGCGCGAGGTGGTATCCGAAGAAAAAGGAGTGATTAATACCTTAGCATTAATCAACAACAATTTAGCTGGAACTAGAGAGTATTTAGTGCAAATAACGCAAACAGAAACTTTGTTATTAAAATCGTTAAAACATACCAATAAGGAAATTGATTCCTTAGAAGTTAATTTGCGAGAGCAAAATCAAGCTATGCAAAATCGAATCAAGGAGTTGTACATAAAAGGGCGCTATGGAGAGTGGGAGGTTTTGCTTAATTTGTTACAAGAAAAATCGCCACCCCAGCGTCAATGGGAACAGGTGCGTTTTTTAATAGATGCAGACCAAAAAATGGTGCGACATATAAGTGAAGCTAAATTAGTTTTAGAACAAAGGCAAAAAGAACTTTCTACTAAAACCCATGAACTTACAGCTTTACGCAAAGTGAAAAGCGCCGAAGAAGAGGGTTTAAGTGCACAGCATAAAAACCAACAAGCGGCCTTGGCAACATTGCGTGAAAGCAAAAGTTTGCAAGAAAAAGCGCTCAGAGAATATGAACGCAATCAAAAAGTTATGTTGGCTTTGATTAAAAAGTTAGAAGAGCGTAAGAAAAAAGAAGAAGCCGAGGCTAAACGACGCCGAGAGCAAGCATTGGCAGCCAAAAAGAAACCCCCTCCGGTTAAAGTTCCCCCCAAAGCTGTGGGGCCTAAGTGCGTGCCAGTTAACGGTCCTATTATTTCTGGTTTTGGTATGCAAGAACATAAATTGTTGCGTACTTTTACCAAAAATCTGGGTGTGGAAATCCAAGCAGCTCGAGGTACTTCTGTAAAAGCAGCGGCGGCGGGAACGGTGGTTTTAGTGTCGCGTATTGAAGGGCGCGGTCCAGCGGTTATTATAGATCATGGAAATTCCTATTATTCAGTATATGGACATTTACAAAAAATTAGCGTAAAAGAAGGGCAAGAATTGCGACATTGTCAAGTGCTAGGCGAAACCAGTGAAGTGGAGTCCATTAATGGACCCAAGCTATATTTCCAAGTAAGTGAAGGTACCCATACGGTGGATCCCATGGAGTGGTTAAAAAAATGAGTTTTTTAAAAGAAATATCGTCTTATCAAAATGTGTGGCAGCAAATAGAAAATGCTTTTAGCCAAGGTAAGTTTCCCCAAGCTTTGTTGTTAGAAGGCCCCGCCGGAGTGGGTAAAAAGTTCTTTGCTATAAAGATCGCCCAGCTTTTGGGATGCACCCAAGCAGATAAACCTTGCGGGCAATGCTTTCATTGCAAAATGTGGCTAGATCCTGGCGGGGTAGATGGTTGGATTTTGCCTTTAGTCATAGACGCCGCGGATAGGGAAAGAGAAAATAGAATAGCTGAGGCTAGTGAAAAAATCTTAGCAGAACTTTTAGCAAATCCTTATAAACTAGATAGCATATCTCCCGTGGGCACTATATATGTATCGCAAATACGCTTTTTATGGAAGCGTTTGGCATTGAAAACAGAAAATAGGCGCGTAATTGTGATTCCCCACGCCCATGCCATGAACGAAAATGCCGCCAATGCACTGCTAAAAAACTTAGAAGAAGTTCCTCCCAATACGCATTTTATTTTAACCACTTCCCAAAGATCTAGTCTTTTGCCCACTATTATTTCGCGATGCATTCCCCTTAAAGTGCCTTCTTTGGAGCCAGCGGAAATTACGACGATTTTAAAAAACTATGGTTACGAAGCTCCCAGCACCGATCTACAAGGTTTCGCCATGGGGTCAGCGGGTAAAGCTATGCAATATACCGCTGAAAGTTTAGCAGAATATTTGCGTTTGGCTTTGGATATACTGGAACTGTTAGCGCAGCAAAATTATTCGCAGTTGTTTAGAAAAGTTGATGCTCAGGTGGGTAGAGATGCCGAACTAGCTTTGCATAGTTTGGAGGCCATGGGGGTTATTTTACAGGAACTATTGCGTTTAAGAGCTAATGTAGCGCCATTATTACCAGAGTTTTCACAATTTATAGCTCAAAGCGCTTTATTTAAGCAAATGCCGCCAAAGCTAATTTATGGTCTCCAAGAAAAGTTAGGAGAAAGCAACAAGTTGCTACAAGAAAGAAAAAATCCCAGTTCCGTTTTACAAAATTTTGCCTTATGTGGGGTAAAGTATATATGAGTTCTCCTTTTACTATTTTAGCACCCCAAAACATTGATTCTGAAAAAGCTGAAGATTTAAGTTCTAGTTTATCAATTCCTCGTTTTATGGCAGATTTTTTGTTGCTACGAGGCTTAGATAGCGTGCAATCTGCTCGGGATTTTTTAGAACCTCCAGATTCTCATTATCTCAACCCCTGGGATATGAAAGATATGGATGCGGCGGTAAAAACTGTGTTGAGTTGGCGCGCTACTAGCACCAATGTTTGCATATTTGGCGATTACGACTTAGATGGGATTTCAAGCGTGGCTTTATTGCTTCTCGCTTTGCGCAATGCCACAGGTTGGGATTTACAATGGTATTTGCCCAGTCGTTTTGAAGATGGCTATGGTTTGACTGTGGGATTGGTAGAAAAGCTTCACGAGCAAGGGATGCAACGCCTGATTATGGTTGATACTGGCATAACTGCGGTGAAAGAAGTAGCTAGGGCCAATGAATTGGGCATGGAAGTGGTGATTTTGGACCATCATCGCCCCTCAGATACTTTACCTGATGCCGCTGCGGTGGTGGATCCCTGGCGAGAGGATTGTAATTATTTCAATAAATCGCTCAGCGCAGTGGGGGTGGCATTAAAATTTATCCAAGCTCTTTACGAGAAAATTGATTTAGGAGGGGTGGAAAGCTACTTGGAACTGGTGTGTTTGGGAACTCTTTCTGATATTATGCCCCTAGAGCCGGAAAATCGTTACATATTGCACCGAGGTATGAAAACCATGCACCAAAGTGATTTAGCTGGTGTAAGAACACTAGCTAAAACTACAGGGGAAAGCCAAGGTTGTGTGCGTAGTCAAGATGTTTTATTTCGCATTGCTCCGCTTATGAATGCCCCTGGTCGTTTGCATCATCCTGAAAACGCTTTGCGCTTGCTTTTGTCAGATTCAGAACGAGAAGCTGAACATTATTTGCACAAACTTCAACAAGATAATGAAAAAAGAAGATCCATTGAAGCGACTATCACCACCCAAGCTGCGGCCCAAGCACAGAAAAAAACAGATGATGTGGTAATGGTGGTTTATGGCAGCAAATGGCATATAGGCGTGTTGGGTATAGTGGCTTCTAAATTGGTGCAACAGTTTTATCGGCCCGTGGCGGTTATTACCGATGGAGATGATGGCTGGGCTCAGGCATCGGTGCGTGGGGTAGATGGTTTTAATTGGCACGAAGCCTTGCAAGATCATAAGGAATATTTTGGCCGTTGGGGTGGTCATGCTGCCGCCGCAGGGTTCAGTGTGCGCAACCAAGATATACCCCTTTTAACGGATTTGTTTGCGCAATCTGCCCATAAACAAGGTTTTAAGGTAGATAAAGATGTTTTTAATACGGTGCAAGCTTCGGTGGAAATTAGTTTAGCAGATCTTAATGCCGAAACTTTAGAGCAAATTTGTGCCTTAGAGCCTTTTGGCAAAGAGAATGATGCTCCATTATTTTTAAGTAGAAATTTACGGGTGGTAAACGCAGTGCGTGAAGTTCGTGGCGGCCATTTGCAGTTCGAAGTGGCAGCTCAAGAAAAAGGCGAAAATTTTTCTGCCATAGCTTTTGGCATGGGCAAGCACATAAAGTGGCTCAGAGAAAACTCTTCGGATTTTGATATGATTTTTGAACCCAGTTGGAATGTATTTAACAACAGAAAAAAGATTCAACTTCAAGTCAGGGCCATGGGTAGAGTTCAGTGCAAATGATTTTTATATTTGGCCTAAAAGTGGAGATATTGTGAAAAAAGAAACTAAAATGTGGGACGGTCGTTTTGAGTCGGGTATGGCTAAATCTATGGTAGATTTAAGCTTTTCTTTGCATTTTGACCGCGAAATGCTCGCCGAAGATGTGGCGGGTTCCATTGGCCACGCCAAAGGATTGGTGGAAAGTGGTGTGTTGTCAGAAGCGGAATTTCAGCAAGTGCAAGAAGCTTTAAATGGCATTTTAAAAGATATAAGCGCAGGCAAAGAGCTTTTTAATGCTCAAGATGAAGATATTCACATGGCCGTAGAGCGCGTTTTAACGGAACGCATCGGTGATTTAGGCAAAAAAATCCATACCGGGCGCAGTCGCAACGACCAAGTAGCCACGGATTTCAAACTGTATATGCGCCATCGCGCCGCAGAATTAGTGGAGCAGATTGTGGCCTTGCAAAGAGTTTTGCTGAATTTGGCGGAAAAGCATTTAGGTAAAGTCATGCCGGGCTATACCCATGTGCAACAAGCTCAGCCCATATATTTCTCCCACTATATTATGTCTTTCTTTTTTGTGTTACAAAGAGATCGCCAGCGTTTAGAAAATTTGCTCACCACCCACAGCGAATTGCCTTTGGGATCGGGGGCTTTAGCGGGTTCGGCTTTCCCTTATCAGCGTCATTTGGTGGCCCAAGAACTCGGTTTTGCCGGGGTTTCTGCCAATAGCATAGATGCCACCGCCCATCGAGATATGGCTTTGGAATTCTTGTCGGATTTAGCCATTATTGGCTCAACTTTAAGCCGTTATGCCGAAGATTTTGTGAATTGGAGCAGTGCAGAGTTTGGATTTTTGACCTTGCACGATGCTTTTTCCAGCGGTAGTTCCATGATGCCCCAAAAGAAGAACCCTGACTCCATGGAGTTAATTCGGGGGAAAACCGGGCGTTTAGGGGGAAATTATATCGCATTATTTACCACAGTAAAAGGCGCTCCTTTGTGCTATAGCCGAGATTTACAAGAAGACAAGGAACCCGTGTTTGATTCGGTGCAAACTGTACGAATTTGCTTGCAGGTTATGGCCGAAGCCTTGGAAAGTGCCCAGTGGAATTTTGCGACCATGGAACAAAAAATGCTCCCCGCTTTGTTGGCCACGGATTTGGCAGATTTGCTGGTGGAAGCTGGAGTTCCTTTTAGGGAAGCTCACCACATTGTGGGCGATATGGTGGGGCAAGCGGCTCGCCAAGGCATAGAATTTACCGAATTAGCGGATTCTTACTGGGAAAAGCTCCCCGGTGGCGTGGCTTGGCGCAGACAGCTGACCTTTGAGTTTTCCATCAATAGGCGCAGCATCGAAGGGGGAACGGGACTATCTTCCTTAAAAGAGCAGTTTCGTAAAGCCCAAACCATGCTAGAACAAAAATGACTGCAACGGCGCAAATGACACCACGACAATGGTTGCAAAGCCGTATGCTTTTTGGCATCAAAACAGGCTTAGGCAATATTAGCCAGCTTTGTGCGCGTTTGGGCAATCCCCAAGATAGTTTTGCCAGCGTGCATTTAGTGGGAACCAATGGTAAAGGATCAACTTCCTATTGGCTTACGGGAATTTTACAAGCCCATGGCTTAAAATGCGGCTTATTTACTTCGCCTCACCTGGTCAGTGTGCGCGAAAGGGTGCGTTTAGGCACCGAAGAGGCTATCTCCGAGGCAGATTTTGTGCAAATACTGGCCGAAGTACAGCAAAAATCTTCGCAAA
>JAAZFC010000138.1 GCA_012511955.1 Fibrobacter sp.
GCTCAATACTTACCTTCCTATCCAGATGGAATTAAAAGACCTAGAAGGATTAATCCTCGGAATCATAAAAGAACTAGGAGCTGAAAAAAGAGACCTAGAAGAAGTTGTTGAAAAAACCATACTCCTTTTTAAAGGACCAATTGATGAAGATAATATCAGGTCTTTTGCTCTAATGAATCTCGAATAAACGGTACTAAGTACCGTTTATTATTTTTAAGGAATTTTATGCTTTCTAAGATTCTATAACATTTTTTAGAGGTATTTTAAAAATTTCAAAGAAAATAAGCTTTGTAAAGAATATGGTTTATAAATACAAAACACAGATAAAATAAAGGAGGAGGTGACCAGTTGAAGCGGAAGAATTGTATTTTTTTTATTATTCTCTTATTAATCCTCAGTCTTAATATTAAATCTATAACCTGCTATAGCCAAAATCCTCAAGTTTACGTGATTGAAATTAACAATGAAATTGACATGGGTTTGGCCACTTTTGTAGAGAGAGGCATAAGGGAGGCTCTAGATAATGGTGCTGGGGCAGTTGTTATTACTATTGATACCTTTGGCGGCCTGGTTGCTGCAGCGACTAGGATAAAAGATGCCATCCTAGCTTCTTCACTGCCTGTAATTACCTATGTAGATGGACGTGCTTTGTCTGCAGGAGCTTTGATCGCTCTAGCTGGTGAAAATTTAGTCATGGCTCCCGGCTCTACAATTGGTGGAGCTGAACCAATCCCCGATACAGAGAAAAATATATCTGCCTTAAGGGGAGAATTTAAATCGATAGCAGAAGAAAGAGGTAAAAATTCAGAAATAGCTTCAGCTATGGTTGACAAAGATATTTTTATCGAAGGCATAATAGAAGAAGGTAAACTATTAACTTTAAGTAGTAGTGAAGCCTTAAAATATGGCATTGCTGATAAGGTAACGAATTCCCTTGCTGATGTTTTGGCTGAATACGATCTAGCCAATGCCAAGATATATCGTGTTAAAGCCAAAACCATTGAAAATTTTGCTAGGCTTGTTACCCACCCCATCGTTAGTGGTATTCTTTTGACTTTAGGATTCCTAGGCCTCTTTATTGAGATTACAACGCCAGGTTGGGGAATACCAGGCACATTAGGCATCCTAGCCCTAGGCTCTTTTTTCAGTGGCTATTTGCTAACTGGTATCGGTAGTATTGGCATTGTTCTCTTGTTTTTTGTAGGCCTTTTCCTTTTGGCTTTAGAGATATTTGTAGTTCCTGGTTTTGGCATAACCGGAATTGGAGGGATTTTAGCCATACTAGCTAGTTTGTTTTTAATATTTCCTAGCTTTGAGATTGCCTTTCAAGTTGTCTCAGGTACTTTTCTAGCAACTTTTGCCCTTGGTCTATTGCTTTTGAAGTTTCTCCCTCGCAGCCCTCTATGGCGTAAAATATCCTTGCCTACGGAAGAAAAATTAGTAGAGCCAACTTTTTCTTTTAAATATGGAGGTTTGCTAAAGAAAGAAGGAATTACTTTAACACCTTTGCGTCCAGTAGGGACAATTGAGGTTGGAGGACGTAGATATGATGCCAAGAGCGAGAGCAGCTATCTAGTAAAAGGCGCCTCTATACAAGTCATTAGAATTGAAGGGAATACTATTATTGTCCAAGAGAGCAAAGACAATAATAATTAATCTATACCAATTGAAGGAGGTCAATGTATGACGGTATTTTATTCAGTTTTGTTGTTGGCGGTCATTGTTGTTTTAGCTTTATTCGTCTATCTAGTGCCTGTTGGTTTATGGATTTCCGCTTGGGCAGCGGGAGTAAAATTAGGAATTTTTAGCCTAGTGGGTATGCGTTTAAGAAGGATTTCACCAGTAAAAATTGTTGGACCAATGATCAAGTCCCACAAGGCGGGTATCCCCATAAGCAGTGATCGTTTGGAAGCCCATTATCTTGCTGGAGGAAATGTTGACCGAGTAGTCAATGCTTTGATTGCTGCTCAAAGGGCAGAGATAAATTTGACTTTTGAGCGAGCTGTAGCCATTGATTTGGCGGGAAGAAATGTTTTAGAAGCTGTTCAGATGAGCGTTAACCCTAAGGTAATAGCCACACCAGAAATTGCTGCTGTTGCCATTGATGGGATTGAACTCAAGGCCAAAGCTCGCGTTACAGTTCGAGCCAATATTGACCGTTTAGTAGGTGGCGCTGGAGAAGAAACTATCATTGCCCGAGTTGGGGAGGGAATTGTTACTACTGTAGGTTCAGCACGAACCCACAAAGAAGTATTGGAAAATCCAGATAAGATCTCCAGGACAGTTCTTGAAAAAGGATTAGATGCTGGTACCGCTTTTGAGATTTTATCTATTGACATTGCTGACGTGGATGTCGGTAGAAACATCGGTGCAACTTTGCAAATAGATCAATCAGAAGCTGATAAGAAAATTGCCCAGGCTAAAGCAGAAGAGAGAAGGGCAATGGCAGTAGCCCTAGAGCAAGAAAATTTGGCCCGTGTATCGGAGATGAGAGCCAAGGTTGTTGAAGCTGAAGCTCTAGTGCCAAAGGCAATGGCCAAAGCTTTAGAAGAGGGCAAATTAGGTGTTATGGACTACTATAATTTGCAAAATGTCAAAGCTGATACCGATATGCGCCAAGGAATTTCCAAAGCAACAGAAACCAAGAAAGATGAATAAATGTTATTGGCAACGAAATTCTAAAGGGAGGGTGAAGCCATGGAAGATTCTTCCCTAGAGATACTCCCGATTATAATCATCGCTGTAATATTTTTTATCAATGCTTTTTTTAGTAAAAAGAAAAAGGGAGCCCAAAAACAAGGCAAAACAGATCAAAGAGCTGATAATATTGTCTATCAAAAGATCCTGGAAAATATGTTTAATATTAAGTTGGGGGAAGAGGAAAAACCTTCTTCTAGTCTAGCTGTTAAAGAGAAACTGGAAGAAAAAAAAGTTCCTGTACCCCAAGCAACTCTTTTAGCTAAGAAGAAAGAGGAGCCAATAGTTAAAGAAAAAAAGAAAACAGCCAAAGATGAGCAAGAAATCATACCCAGTTTTTCAAGGAATGAAATTGTTAAAGGATTCATTTATTCAGAAATATTCAATGAACCTAAAGCTTTTAGACGTTAAAGAACAATAAAATGAAACTTAATATATTTTGCAATATATGTTAGTGCGCAACTTTATTGGTTGCGCCTATTTTTTTGGGAATAATAATCTAGAAGAAATCTTTAATTAGGAGCTGAATAAATGGGTCGCTATGTTGGAGTACATGATTTGATAATGGTTTTTCGTACAATCGTTCTATATATTTTAGGCTTATTTGCTATTCGCGTTTTAGGTAAAAGGGCAGTGGGACAATTATCTCCTTTTGATTTCTTAATTGCTGTAATAATAGGTTCAGCTGTAGCTATCCCTATGGGGGATGAAAAGATTCCCTTAATTCACGGTGTCATACCGATTATCACTATTCTTTTGATTAATTTTTTTCAGTGCTGGATCATCAAAAAAAACAGAGCTTTTGAAGATATTGTTCAAGGCAAAAGTACTGTACTGGTCAAAGATGGTCAAATACTTTTAGGTAATGTAAATCGAGAAGGAATTA
>JAAZFC010000074.1 GCA_012511955.1 Fibrobacter sp.
CGGCGATAAGATAGGGAATACCCAAAACTGGGTCGGTAACTTGCATGGAACTGCTAAAAGGAATCACAGCTAAAACCAAGAAAGCTGCAGAAAGGGGGAGTAGGGGAGCGAGTAAATAAGTGAATTTATCAGCACTTTTGGGTACTAATATTTCTTTAAACAAAAGCTTCATCACATCGGCAATGGTTTGTAGTACTCCATAAGGGCCTACGCGCATGGGGCCGGTGCGAGCTTGGATAAAGCCACAAACTTTACGCTCTACATAAATTAAAATCGGTGCGCCTAAAAAAGGTATGGTTAGTATTCCAATAATTCCTAAAATTCCGTTTACTATAAAAGCTAGTTCCGGAATTGGAATGATGGAACGCACAAAATCGCCTATAAAATTAGTTGTTGCAAAATCCATAAATCCTCAGCGGTCAATCTCGGGGATAACAGGGTCCAAAGACGCTAAAATGGCAACGACATCTGCCAATTTGTAGTCCATACACATTTCATTTAACATGGATAAGTTCGCCAAACTAGGGCTACGAGTGTGAATGCGGTAAGGTTTGTCGCCTTTTTCCGCCACTATAAATGTTCCTAACTGGCCTTTGGCACTTTCCACCACCGAAGTCCAAGTTCCGGTGGGAAGTCTATATGCAGGTCTAGTTTTGGAACGATAAGGTCCCTCGGGAAACTTGGCCACAGCTTGTTCAATGATTTTCAAAGATTCTTCCATTTCTTCCATGCGCACCATGTAGCGATCGTAAACATCGCCGTTGTTGCGAACTGGTACGCCAAAATCAAATTCGGAGTAGATGGAATAAGGCTCATCGCGGCGTAAATCGTAGTCAATGCCAGAGGCGCGTGCCACAGGGCCACTACAGCCGGAATCCAAAGCTTGTTGTTGGGTTAAAATCCCAATATCTTTGGATCTTTCTAAGAAAACGATGTTTCCGGTGAAAAGTCGATGATATTCCTTCATGGCTGGGCGTAATTTTTTGATAAAATCTTTGACTCGGGGAATAAAAGTATCGGGAACATCGTCAAAAGATCCGCCAGGACGGAAGAAGTTCATGGTTAAGCGGGCGCCGCTCAATTCGTCAAATATTTGGGAAATAAGCTCTCTTTCTTTAAAAGCGTATAAAAACACGGAAAGAGCGCCCATATCGGCACCAAAGCTTCCGAAAAACACCAAATGCGAGCTAATTCTTTGCAATTCATTGACAATTACGCGGATATATTCGGCTCTTTCGGGTACGCCTATATTCATGGCCTTTTCGATGGCCAAGCATACACCTAAGTTATTGATATGACTAGTCAAGTAGTCAAAACGGTCAGATAGGTGAATATACTGCAAATAAGTTTGGCTCTCGGCTTGTTTTTCGATGCCGCGGTGTATATAACCAAAATGCGGCACTACTTCTTTTACGGTTTCACCATCTAAACGCAAAACCAGACGCAAAACCCCGTGGGTGGAGGGGTGTTGGGGACCCAAGTTAATGAAAAATTCTTCGGTCTCAGAATCTATGGAGCGTCTTTTAAATCCGGGAGGCAGTTGGGTATTACATAAACTATTCATTAATAACCTCGGGGAATCATAGCGTCAGAAGTGAAATCTTTGCGCAGGGGAAAGCCCACAAAATCGTCGTCTAAAAACAAGCGGCGCAAATCGGGATGCCCTTCAAAGCTAATGCCCATCATATCGTAAATTTCTCTTTCTTTCCACTCTGCGGCGCGGAAAACGCGACTGAGCGTGGGTAATTTGGCTTGAACTTCGTCGGCGGCAGCATCTTCATCTTTTTCTAAGATAGTGCGGATAATAATCTTATGCTTATGCCGCAAAGATTGCATTTGCACCACCATTTCAAAATTCTCCTTCCAATCAATGGAAAGCATATCAAAGAGATAGTCAAAATCCAGGCCGGCTTCGCTTTTCAAAAAGTTGATTAAATCGTAGTAATCCGTTTTGGGCACGGTTAAATTCAGCGCTTCCAAAGGATTATGTTCTTCAATGGCTTCGGGGCTGATTTCTTCTAAACCATGCACGCCCACTTGGTCGAATTTTTTGCTAATTGCCGTAAAAAGCTGGGCTTTAGTTAGGCCCTTTGCGGGAATTTCTGCCAAAGGTACTTCGGGAAAGACCTCTCTTTTCACCCGTACATGCTTATAACCCTGATAATCGGGGTTTTCCTCTTTAAATTTGGCTCGGGCATCGGCTTGTTCTTCGTCTTTGCGAGTTTCAGAGTGCTTCCACGCCTGCAAAGCATCACCAAATGGATTAGTGATAGGAGAAGTATTAATATCTTCTTCGGTCCAGGGGTTACGCAAAGTTTCTTTTTTGATTTTTTCTTGTAATAACATTAACCCTTGCAATAGTGCTTCGGGGCGGGGAGGGCATCCAGGGATATAAACATCCACGGGAATCAAGCGATCGGCGCCTTTAACTACAGAGTAGTTATCGTAATAAAAAGGACCACCAGAAACCGCACAAGCGCCCATGGCAATGACATATTTTGGCCCAGGCATTTGCTCGTACAGCGTAACCAAAGGTTCCGCCATCTTTTCTACGATGGTTCCCGCGAGGATAATTAAATCCGCTTGGCGGGGGGAAGCGCGGAAGACTTCGGAACCAAAGCGCGAAATATCGTAACGGGACATAGAGGTCGCCATCATTTCGATAGCGCAACAAGAGGTTCCATAGGTGAGGGGCCAAAGGGAATTGGATCTAGCCCAATTAACAATAAAATCCACAGCATTGACCATGGATTTTCCCCCGGGAACGGGGTCCAAAACTTTAGGGATGAACTTCATTATTCCCATTGCAAAGCTCCTTTACGCCATGCATAAGCTAAACCACATACCACCACTGTTATAAAAAGTCCTAGCTCTATAAATATAACAGTGGGGCTGATGTGAGGGTGTTGTCCTGTGGCGACTTTATTGAAAATTCTTACCGCAGGAAATAAAAATAGTGCTTCTATATCAAAAATCAAAAAAAGTAGGGCGTATAGATAGTACCCTACTTTAAATTGAATACGAGCGGTGCCAAACAGATCCACTCCACATTCGTAAGTTAAATGCTTATGAATGGACTCCTTGGTTCTGTATGAAAGCAGAAAGCCCGTGATAATGGCGGCGCTGGCTATAAAAGCCCCTAGAAACACAAAAAATATAAGTGGAATGTATTCTTGCAAAAGCACCTCGTGAGTTAACAAAGACAAATATATAATTCGTACAGTTTTTTTAAAGTGCAGTTTGCATTGAGTACCACTTGTTCTATAAATAAGTGCTTTTAGAGCCTATTTTGTGTAATTGCTCCTCAAAAGCTTGCTAATTTTATAGATTTAGCATGTAAAAGTTTAATTATGGAGATTCTATGAGTAAAAAAGTTATGGTAAGTGTTGATGGTAACGAAGCTTGTGCAAATATAGCCCACAAAGTGAGTGAGGTGGTGGCGATTTACCCCATTACTCCTTCCTCCACAATGGCTGAGTTATCTGATCTCTGGGCCGCAAAAGGCGTTAAAAATATTTGGGGACAAGTTCCTCGTGTTATTGAAATGCAATCCGAAGGTGGGGCTATTGGTGCAGTACACGGCTCTTTGCAAGCTGGTGCAATGACCACCACATTTACTGCCTCCCAAGGCTTGCTTTTGATGATTCCTAACTTCTATAAAATTGCCGGAGAACTCACTCCTGCGGTTTTCCATGTATCGGCTCGGGCCATTGCTGCTCAAGGTCTATCCATTTTTGGCGACCATTCCGATATTATGTCCATGCGTCAAACTGGCTTTGCTTTATTGGGCGCAGCTTCGGTGCAAGAAGCCCAAGATATGGCTTTAGTGGCCCACGCTGCTACCCTGGAAGCTAAAGTGCCTTTTGTACACTTCTTTGACGGATTCCGCACTTCCCACGAAATTATGAAAATCGACCAGGTTTCCGATGCCGATATCAGAACTATGATCGACGAAGCTCAAGTGGAAGATTTCCGCAAACGCGCATTGACTCCCGATGCACCTTTGTTACGCGGTACTGCACAAAACCCCGATGTATATTTCCAAGGTCGCGAATCAGTTAATCCTTATTATGAAAAAGTACCTGGAATTGTGCAAAAACAAATGGATCGCTTGGCAGAACTCACCGGTCGTCAATATTCACTAGTGGAATATTACGGTGCGGAAGATGCCGAACGCGTAGTAGTTATCATGGGTTCAGGTGCCCAAACTGTGAAAGAAACAGTGAAATGCTTGAACAATCAAGGGGAAAAAGTCGGTGTTATCACCGTGCGTTTGTATCGCCCTTTCCCTAAAAAAGAATTTGTAGCTGCCTTGCCTAAAACAGTGAAATCCATCGCTGTCTTAGACCGCTGTAAAGAGCCTGGTTCCGCTGGCGAACCCTTGTTCCAAGATGTACTCACAGCTGTAACCGAAGCGGTGATGAGAAAAGAAGCCGAATTTGAATTGCCCCGCATTATTGGCGGACGCTACGGCTTGTCTTCTAAAGAATTTACCCCTGCAATGGTAAAAGCAGTAACTGACGAACTCAAAAAAGCTGATCCCAAAGGTAGTTTCACCGTGGGAATCATCGACGATGTTAGTCATACTAGCTTAGATGTAGATAGCAGTTTCCGCTTACCCAGCAACTTTTTCCAAGCGATGTTCTATGGCTTGGGTGCTGATGGTACTGTGGGTGCTAACAAAAACTCCATTAAAATCATTGGTGAAAACACCGATAATTACACCCAGGGATACTTTGTATTTGACTCCAAGAAATCTGGTTCCATGACCATAAGCCACTTGCGCTTTGGTGAAGAGCCTATTAATGCGCCTTACTTGATTGAAGACGCTGATTTCATTGCTTGTCATCACACTCCGCATTTAGCGCAAATCCCCATGCTCGAAGATGCCAAAGAAGGGGCAATATTCTTGCTCAATACCACTTATGGCCCCGACGAAGTTTGGGATACTTTCCCCCGTCCGGTACAACAGCTCATTATAGATCGCAAAATCAAAACTTATGTGATTGATGCCTATAATGTAGCCAGAGAAACTGGAATGGGTCGTCGCATTAATGGTATAATGCAGACCAGCTTTTTCGCCATTTCTGGTGTGATTGCTAAAGATGAAGCTATTGAACACATTAAAGTTGCCATTAAAAACACCTATGGCAGCAAAGGTGAAGAAATAGTTAAAAAGAACTGGGATGCAGTGGATCAAACTTTGGAATATTTACATGAAGTGAAAATTCCTGAGCAAGTATCTAGCACTTCGGAATACCGACAATCTGTTTCGGAAAAAGCCCCAGAATTTGTCAAGAAAATCACTGCGGAAATCATGTTTGGTCGCGGCGATGACTTGCCCGTAAGTGCCATGCCCGCCGATGGAACCTATCCTACGGCCACCGCTAAGTGGGAAAAACGCGATTTATCCTTGGAAATACCTGTTTGGGAACCCGACTTGTGTATTCAGTGTGGTAAATGCGCCATTGTTTGTCCCCATGCTACCATTCGCACCAAGGCTTTTGACTTGTCCGATGTTGCCGATGCTCCTGAAACCTTTAAATATACCAAAGCTAGAGGTTTCAAATTAGACGGTGATGTGCAATATTCCGTGCAAATTTCACCCTACGACTGTACTGGATGTACTGTTTGTGTGGATGCTTGCCCTGCCATTGACAAGAAAAACCCAGGTCGCAAAGCTATTAATATGGCTGCACAACCGCCTATTGCTAAGGCTGAAGCTGAAAACTGGGATTTCTTTATAGATATTCCCGAAGCTGACCGCCTCAAAGTGAATCGCAAAATACCTAAAGGCACGCAAATTCTCGAACCTTTGTTTGAGTTCTCTGGCGCTTGTCCTGGTTGCGGTGAAACTCCCTACATCAAACTAGTAACTCAACTATTTGGTGATCGCATGATTGTGGCCAATGCTACTGGTTGCTCTTCCATTTACGGTGGAAACTTACCCACCACACCTTGGGCCACCAACAAAGATGGTCGCGGCCCGAGCTGGTCAAACTCTCTGTTCGAAGATAACGCCGAATTTGGTTTAGGTATGCGTTTAGGTGTAAATAAGCACGCCAACCAAGCTTTGTTGTTAATTGACGAAATGGCAGATAAATTGCCCGCAGATTTGATTACTGCTATCAAAGATGTTGACCAAAGCGAAGAAGAAGGTATAGAAACGCAAAGAGAAAATGTGTTGAAACTACGCGAAGAATTAGCAAAAATCGAAGGCGATCGCGCTCGTTTACTAGAACAAGTTGCCGACTATTTAGTTAAGAAAAGCGTATGGATTATTGGTGGTGATGGCTGGGCCTACGATATCGGTTACGGTGGACTAGACCATGTGATTGCCAGCGGTGAAAATGTCAATATCCTTATTTTGGACACCGAAGTTTACTCAAACACCGGCGGACAAGCTTCTAAAGCGACAAACTTAGGTGCAGTAGCTCAATTTGCTGCAGCCGGCAAGCGTTCAGGCAAAAAAGACTTAGGTCTAATCGCCATGGCTTACAAAAATGTTTATGTGGGTTATGTTGCTATGGGTGCCAATGACGGTCAAACCATTAGAACCTTGACCGAAGCGGAGAACTTTAACGGTCCTTCAGTGGTTATTGCCTATAGCCCCTGTATTGCTCACGGTTACGACCTTGGCAACATGCTTAAGCACCAAGATATGGCAGTTAAATCTGGTTACTGGCCATTAATGCGCTACAACCCTGACTTAGCTGACCAAGGTAAAGCTCCTTTGGTACTAGACAGTCGTGCGCCTAGCATTCCTGTTAAAGAATATATCTTTACTGAAAACCGCTATCGTCAATTGCTAAATAGCAACCCTGAAATGGCAAATAAACTAGCTGATCAGTTGCAAACTAGCATTGATGAAAAATGGGAATATTTCCAGTATATGTCTAACTTAGTGCCTAAAGCTGCAGCAGCAGAAGAAGCTAAAGAAACTGAATAAAACTTCCTTTTAAGGTTAAATGATGAAGGTCGCTCTTAGGAGCGGCCTTTTTTTTATAATTGCACTCAAATTATGACAGCAAGACTTATATATCAATCCCAACACTCCCCCCAAGAATCGCTGATTTTAGTTACAGGCTTGGCCGGAGTACCTGGTTGGAATATCTTTCACGGTTTACGAAATCTTTACCCCGGTAGGGTAGTGGGGCAACGCCCAGCAGATAATCCCAAAGCTAATTGGGAAGACACCTTTGCTATTAATAGTGAAAATGAAGATCTTTTGCGAGAGTTATTTAAAAAATATTCTTTTGCCGCAGTCATCGATGCTACGGGAAACTGCGCCCTTAAAGCCTGTGAATGCGCTCCGCATCTTTCTAAAATTTTAAACCAAGACTTTGCCGTGGCCATCGCCACCGAATGCGCCAAATACGATATTCCTCTTTTGCGTATATCCACAGATTTTGTGTTTTCGGGAGATGCTGGGGTGGGCAATTACTACGAAGATGATGCCATGGATCCGGTTACCATGTATGGAAAACACATGGCCTGGGCCGAAATTCTTATTACTAAAAGACACCCTAGCACCGTATTTTTGCGCGCACCTTTGCCCATAGGTTTGAGCCCCGGAGGGAAAGCTGGGGCCATAGACTGGATAGAATGGCGTTTTCGCAATGGCAGACCCGCAACCTTGTATTACGATGAATATCGCAGCGTAATTTCCATGCACGATTTGGTAAAAGTGGTGGATTTATGGTTGCGTGAACCCCAACGCTTTGCCCCAGGTATATATAACTGTGGCGGCTCCCGCGATGTCAGTTTGTATCAAATTGGGCAAATAATCAACGCTGTGGGGGGTTACGATCCCCATCTGTTGCATGGCTGTATGCGCATCGAAGCTGGCCCCATGCCGCCACGAACAGGGCATGTAGGGATAAACTGTGATAAGATCAATAGCATTTTACCCCCGGGCTTAATACGCCCTTGGCCGGTGGAAGATTATATGTATCCAGGGGACGATAGGGAATGGCACCATACTGTAAATAGAGATAAATGGAAAATAAATGATTCTATTGGTACTTTTTTGATGGATGGATTGTATTTTTTAGCTAAGACATGAAGTTAAAAAAGTTTCCCAAGATTCCCAAAGGGGTGAAAATCGCTTACAATGTGCTAGAACGCCTAGTGCGTATAGTATTTTTGTTGTTGCTATGCTATGCAGTGATTTTTACCGTGGGTGTAACTTGGGGCGCTTGGCAAGGCTATAAAAAAATAAATGCCTTTTTAGATGAAGTAAAAGTTCTGCGCACTGAAAACCCTGTGCAAACTAATTATATGCAGGTCATGCAAGACACCATGGAGGGAGAATTAAAGCATATTTATGTGCCTTTGGATTCCATAAATCCCTGGTTAGTCAAAGCGGTGCTGGCCGCCGAAGATGCTGGCTTTTATTATCATCCTGGAGTAGATGTGCGCGCTATTGCTGAAGCCATGGATATGAACTAAAAACGCAAACGCACGGTTTTTGGGGGTAGCACCATCACCCAACAAGTGGCCAAGAACTTGTTTTTAAGCAGTGAAAGATCCTGGGAACGCAAAGGCAAGGAATTGGCTTATGCTCTGTTAATGGAGCATTATTTGGGCAAAGAACGCATATTGGAATTGTATTTGAACTACGCCCAATGGGGTAAAAAGCTTTTTGGAGCCGAAGCAGCTTGCCAAGAGTATTATAAGCGATCTTGTCAAAAAATCAGCGTCGAACAATCTGTGAATTTAGCAGCTATTTTGGCTAATCCTAGCAGATATAACCCCTATATGAGAAAATCTAAGTTTATGACCCAACGCCGTGGGGTGATATATGCCAATATGTTTCCCCGGGATACTTTGAATTTGGACTCCACCAATACCTTGATTGTAGAAGAAAATCCAGAATAAATGACATATTCGCTTAAATAAATTATTTTAGTAAAAAACAAATACGGAGAATAATATGTTTAGGTATATGGCTTTGTTATTAGCCCTGAGTTTGCAACTGGTTTTTGCTCTTAAACCCACCAAAGAACTAGCGGTGCTAAATGTAACCGTGCAAAATGAAATGGGAGCATTATTGCCCGGGGAAACCATCATTTTTAAAGCTGTGCACAAGCAAAAAGATTATTCTGCCAAGTCCGATCGCAATGGCCAGCTATCTTTGCATTTGCCCAAAGGGGAGGCTTACGATATTTATGTGGTGAGTTTGGGGGATGATCCCACCCATTGTGGTGAACTTAAAATCCCTTTGACTGCCGGGGTGGGGAACTGGACCGTTACCTATGAAAACAGCACCTATACCCTTAAAAACGTACTTTTTGATACCGGAAAAGCCACGCTTCAAGCTGTTTCTAGCGTGGAATTAGATAAAGTAGCTCGCAACCTTAATAGAGAAGAAAATATTAATATCAACTTTGAAGTGGCAGGGCATACGGACAATGTGGGCGGAGAAGCATTTAACATTGAACTTTCCCAAGCTCGTGCCGAATCCGTGCGTAGCTATTTAATAGGAAAAGGTGTTAAAGCTAGCCGTTTACAAGCCCAAGGCTATGGTTATTCTCAGCCTGTAGCCTCCAACGCCAACGAGGCTGGCCGAGCGCAAAACCGCCGCACCGAACTCCGCCGTTTAGATGAGTAGGGTGATGTCGGCCCACGGTCATCGAGTGGTTTCGCAAAAGTGTAAAAGGGTGTTTTTAGGCGAAATTGTATCGAGATGGGCGCTTTTGTAACTAGCTTCGCGGGGAGTACTAAGCCGTACCAAGCTTTCTACAAACTAACTACTTACTACTCTTTTCAATGACTGTTGGAATGCCTACTCCCCAAGAATAGTTTTTCGGAGCGAGCGGGATGCTAGGCTAGGCTTGCTAGGGAAAATTCATGAGTAATACATCTAGTATTTTGAGCGTTATTTTATCGCAGTCTGACGATGCATAGCGCCTGCGGAGCCAGAAGAAGAACCTAACTCAAGATCACCAGCATAAACCCTAAGCACCACCTCCTCGCCACCCTCCGCAGCGGTTTTAAAAAGCAAGCTGCCATCGTCGGCGATTCCTTGGATCACGCCTTCTTGGGCGGTGTCGTTTTGCACGAGGCGAGCGGGGCTTCCTACAAAGTTGGTCATTTTCCGCCAAGTATCCAGCCAGGGTTGCAAAGCTTGGCTTTCATACTTTTCCCAAGCTTTTTCCAAGCGTTGGAGCAGGCATTTTAAAATATATTCGCGGTTGAGCCGATGTCCGCATATTTCTCTTAAGCTGGTGGCAGGCTTTGCAATGCTTTGTAGTTCTGAGGCAGTGATATTAATATTTATTCCTATACCTAAAATTAAGGCTCCACCGCTAGGAGAATTCCATTTTTCCGCTAAAATTCCGCAAATTTTGTGATGATTATGCAACAAATCGTTGGGCCACTTAACTTGTAGCTCAAAACCCCATGAACTTAACATTTGAGCTAGTTCTATGCCGGCAATTTGCGTGGCTTGGGGCCAATTTATGGCTTGGGTGTGCGGTCGTGTCAAAATGCTAAAATACAGGTTTTTTCCCGGGGGAGAAATCCAAGTTCTATCAAAACGACCTTTGCCCTGGCTTTGCTGATCGGCCACAATCACGGTGTTTAAAGGCAAAAATTCGGCGTTTTTCTGCAACCAGACATTGGTGCTGTCTATATGCTTAAAAGTCCGCAAAAGGGGGATATCCCATTGCTCCATGGGTGCTTCTGGTGCTAAAAGCTCAGGGGGCAATAATTCCGTATTAAAGTCATTCATAGGCTTAATTTAAAAATACTAGCGTAATTATGATTTATATTTAAGTTTTAATTGGAAATTGACAAAAATGATAGGCGTATTTGATTCAGGATTTGGTGGCCTCACCGTTTTAAAGGAATTGCGACAGAAGTTAGCTTCCTACGACTTTGTGTATCTGGGCGATAATGCTCGTTCGCCCTATGGAAACAGATCTTTTGATACCATTTTAGAATATACCCGTCAGGCCGTAGATTTTTTATTTGCCCAGGGTTGTGAATTGGTGATTTTGGCCTGCAACACCGCATCGGCACGAGCTTTGCGCAGTTTGCAACAAAATTGGCTGCCCCAAGTCGCCCCTCAAAAGCGCATTTTAGGAGTAATTCGCCCTTTGAGTGAAGACTTAGGAGCTTGGTCAAAGTCCGCAAAAATCGGAATTTTAGGCACCTCCGGCACGGTGAAATCCCAAAGTTACCCCCTAGAACTGGCAAAATTTTGGCCTGGGGTGCAGGTATTTCAACAAGCTTGTCCGCTACTGGTGCCTCTCATAGAAAATGGCGAAGTTTCTGGACCTGGTGCCGAATACTTTGTGCGCAAATACACCCAACAACTCATGGCCCAAGCCCCGCAAATAGATGTGGTTGCACTAGCCTGCACCCATTATCCGCTACTCTTACCGCTTTTCCGAGATAATTTAGCATCCCATATTAAAATCGTGGAGCAAGGTCCCTTAATCGCCACTAAAACCCAGGATTATTTGCGCCGGCATCCTGAAATTGAGCAAAAACTCACGCAAAATGGCAAGTGCATTTACTACACCACCGACGAATCCCAAGCTTTTGATTCGGGAGCTGCGGATTTTTTAGGAAGCCAAATAAAGTCCAGCCAAGTGAGTTTAGGGTAGGGCTTTTGAAAATTAAAACTTGACTTTAGTTTAGTAATTTGTAACTTTAAAGCTTAAAGGCTCTCGCAAAAGAGTCGTCTTATAGTATTTTGTTTTTTTTAGCACGGAGTTGCCCAATGCCCATAGCACAAATTAATTTAGAAGGCTGGCAAGATTATATCGGAAAAGAATCAGGTATTTTATTGTATGTAGAAACCAGTATGCAGTCTGTTTTACCGGTTAGAGATCAGTTAAATGACAATGAAAAGGGCGCTTTTTGGGAGCCTAATTACGAAACATCTACTTGGGGTTTAGAATCTTGTTTATATGCCAAAAGAGTTAATGCCATAGTCAAAGCCAAGCACAAATATGTGTTTTTTGGCACTCGTTATGCCGGTTTCGATGCGGATTACACCGATAAGTATTTGATTATGGGTTTTATGGAGGTCTCTAAAACTCGAGATATGCGTGAAAGGCATATTCGCCAATATATGTTAAACGCTGAAGAAGGCACCCCCGAACCCGAATGTATGATGCTCAACGAATCTTTGGCTTTGTACGGAGATATGCACTTTGTGGGTTTAGAAGATAGCTTTGAAGTTACCCACGATTGGCTTAAAGGCCACGAACTTAGAGGCAGACCCACCAGACAGTTGCGTTTAGTAATGGAAGATGAACCTCTGACAGAAGTTATGGAACATCTTAAATCAAAGCCCAATATCATCGGTGAATATGTGCAAATAGCCCACGAGTTTAAGCTGGCTATGTTGGCTGACGAAGACGATTAATGATATTGATAATATCCCCCCCATGGGCTCCCGCTTGGGGGCCCATTTCTATTATCATGTTGGCGGCATTCATAAAAGCTTGACTGTGCTCTATTACCACCACAGTGTGTTGTTGGGTAATGAGTTTTTGCATTAAGTCTAAAAGATGACGACTGTCGTTTCGATGCAAACCCCGAGCGGGTTCATCAAAGATGTATAAGCAGGGCTTTTCGGGGTTTCTTTGCAATTCCGCGGCTAATTTAAGCCTCTGCATTTCCCCTGCGGAGCAGTTTTTAGTGGCATGACCTAAGCGCAAATATCCTAGTCCCACTTGCAAAAGCGGATCTAATTTGCTTTTTACCGGGGGAATATCTCTAAAAATCTTGGCGGCTTGGGCAATGCTCAAATCGAATATCTCCGCAATATTTAGCGTTTTAAAGCGAATTTCCAAAACTTCGTCCCTAAAGCGCTTGCCCAAACATTGGTGGCAAGGCACATCGCCAAATTGCGTGGGATCTTCTAAATAGCCCAAGCCGGCACAAGCTTCACAGCGCCCGCCTTTGGTATTGGGGCTAAAACGAGTGGCGGTATAGCCTTTTACTTTGGCCGCCGGCGTGCTGGCCAACAATCGCCGCAAAGGTGTTAAAATATCCGTAACCGTGGCCACCATGGAACGCTTATTGCCTCGCAAATACGAGCTATCCACCGCTATAACTTCAGAAATATTCCCGGAATTTAATAGCTTTCCCAAAGCTTGGTCAGAATCATCTTGGGCTTCTTGAAAAAGCGAAAGCAGCACCTCAAAAATCAAGGTGCTTTTGCCCGAACCGCTGATGCCACTCACTAAAGTCATAGCTCCTAGGGGAATTTTAACCTTTAAGCTTTGCAAATAGCGGAAATCCGTGCTAAATTCAAGAAATTTACCCTTAAAAGTCGTGGTTAAAGGCTTAACTTCTTCTGGTGCTTGGAGCCACCTACCCGTGGGAGAATTGGGATTGGCTAAAATTTGTGCAGCGGGACCTTGATGCAGTACTTCACCGCCTTTTTCCCCGGCTTCGGGGCCGATTTCCACCATCCAATCTGCCTGGGCAAGTAATTTTGGGTGATGCTCTATAAGTACAATGGTATTTTGCCGGCGCTGAATTGCTTGCAGTAATTTCCACAAACTAGCGCAATCCTTGGGATGCAAGCCGCTCGCAGGCTCATCTAAGACAAAAATCAACTTAGATAGATGCCCGCCCGCTAAAGGCACCAAGCGCAGGCGCAATAGCTCGCCATCAGAAATGTTTTGCCCCGGGCGATGCAAAGATAAATGCCCTAAACCCAAGCTTTCCATGGCTTGCAGTCTATCTTGCAACTGTTGCCAAGAAATATGCAAAACTGGAGCTAAATTCTGAAAAATTGTGCGTAAATATGTTTGTAAATCTTCGGCGGCTTGGCTTTGCAGTTCTTCCCAGCTAAAATTTCCCCATTTTGAGCTTCTTAAGACTTTTTTCAGCCTAAAACCCTGGCATTCGGGGCAAATTTTGTGCTTTTTGGCGTTTTTTGCTTGGATCGTTCCAGTTCCAGCGCATTTTTTGCAGCGTCCCATGGGGGAGTGCGGGCTAAACAAATTGGCGTGGTAATTGTGAATCACGATTCCGTGGGTGGGGCATTGGGGATGCACGCTCATATAAGACATTTCATCGTCGTTTTTTACCCACAATGCGTTTTCGCCCATGCGTAGAGCGGTTTCTATGCTGTCGGCTAGGCGCGAGCGCATGTTTTCTTTGATGATAATTCTATCCACCACCACCTGCACTTCTCGGGGAATAATTTGCGCAGTTTTAGCATCTAATTCGGCGCATAAATATTCTTTTTCATCGGCGAAAAGCCGCATAAATCCCTGGCTAAGCAAGTCTTGGGCAATTTCCCCCAAAGAGCGTTTTTTTAAACTGATGGGGGCGAGTATATGCAAACGCGATTGCAGGGGATATGCTAAAATGCGCAGTAGCATTTGCTGGGAATTAAGTGCGTGGATTGCTGTGTTACAATGGGGGCAAAAAAGCTGCGCGCCATGCACCCATATTTGCCTAAGCAAGTTGTCGCACTCGCTGATGCTCCCCACCGTGGCGCGGGGGTTAGCCATAAAAGCCCCGGATTTAAAAGCTATGCTGGGACCAAGACCTTCGATGGAATCCACGGGTACTGGGTTGGCGGAGCCTGCTAATTGAGCCAAATATGGGTTGAGAGTTTCTAAATAGCGACGCTGACTTTCGTGGTGCAAAGTGCCCAAAGCCAAAGAACTTTTGCCCGAACCCGAAGGACCGCAAATAGCTGTGATGCTTTCCACGGGAATATCGGCATTTACCTGCTTTAAATTATGTAAGCTAGCCCCGCGAATCTTGATAAATTCAGTAAATTCACTCATTATAAAATAATAGGAACTTCCCTGCGAGCTTCGATTTTCATGGTGTCGTTTTCTAAGTCAAAATCGAGTTTTAAATTGCGAGCTTCTACCCCTTGCTCCACCGCTTTTTGCAATTCCGCTGCATAATGAGGGTCTATATGCGCGGCGGGGGAAAATCTTTGCCCATCGCTACGGCTGAGCAAAAATAATATCACCGCTTTATCTCCTTGCTTTACCAGCTCGGCTAGCTCTGCCAAGTGTTTTGCACCTCGCTGGGTAACTGCATCGGGAAACTGAGTCAAATTAGGGTCATCTTCCCCTTGTAAAGTGGCGTTTTTAACCTCAATCCAAGTTTTTTGTCCCTGGTTTTCTACCAAAAAATCTAAGCGACTGCGATCGGAGCTTTTAACTTCGCGGCGAAGTTGATCTTCCTTATTTACCCCTTTAAACCACCCATTGCTGAGCGCTTCTTCCACTAAGCGATTGGAGCGCGCAGTGTTCACCATAACCATGGTTTTATCCGCCAATTCAATGACTTCGAGGGTGTGGGGATATTTTCTTTTTTTGTTGTCTGATAAGGATAAAAATACTTTGTTGCCGGGGTCCAATAAGCCTCGCATGGATCCCGTATTGGGGCAATGGGCGGTGATGGTTCCCTGGGGAGTTTCTACATCTACCATAAAGCGTTTATATCTTCTGATTAAAGTACCAGTGGTCAAATTAGTTAATAGCAATTTTTACCTTCTTAAAATTATGGGGCAGTGAAAATTAGGGTGGCCAGTTTTGCAAGCGCCATGCCAAAGCATTGCCAAATAGCACTAAACTCCATAAAACATATATTAATAACATAACTAAAGGGATAAATGCCAAGGAGCCGTAAAAAAGGCTCATGCGTAAGAAAAATAGAGATTGCAGTGCGATAAATATCCAGACAAAAGCGCGGATTAAAATGGTTATTAAAAAGGCCGAGAACAAGGCGTAATAGGTGTTGACTTTGGTGTAGGGTGTAACTTTATAAAGCACAAAAAGAGCGCCAAAAACTAAACCGTGAAAGCCTATAAACGAAACCATACTAGACATGCTTTTCCAAACTTCTGCACCGCCGATGGGGGTTTCTTGGGAAAGCAAAAGCATCAAATGTTTAATATAAGAAAGCACCCCTGAAACTCCGGCAAAAGCTAAAACCACAAAAATCAAAAGGGGGATAGACATTAAAATCTTAGAAAACAGCTTGCGATTTTTAGGTACTCCCCAAATTACATTAAAATTGGTCTCTAAGTTTTCTAAAGCGGCCACAAAAGTTACAAAAAGTCCGGCGGATCCTATCAGACCTAACTGTTTAAAGCCCACCATGCGTGCTTTTTCGATAATGGGGGACAATTGTCGCATGGGTAAACCTAATTGAAATCGGTTATTTAACTCTGGTAAAAGATCCGCAGCAATATCAAAAATCCCAAAAGCCCCCGCAATGGAATGAATTAAAATAAGTAGGGGAATCACTGCCAATAAAGTGGTATATGTCAAAGCAGAAGCTCGCGTAAATCCATGATGTTTTGTATAATGTGAAATGGTGGATTTAGTTATGCGATATAAAACTCTCCATAATCTTAATGTAATGGATAATATTTTGTTCATCAAAAAAACTTACATTCTAACCATGATATTTAAAGGTCTATGGACGGTATTTTTGTGCTTTATGCTCTGGAGCTGTGGTTTTGAGTATAGTTCTGGCACAGATTCGCCTTATTATGCTAAACATTGCTCAGCTAATGCAGATATGCCTTTGGGTCGCAGTCCCATATGTTGGACTTTTGCCGAGCGAGAAAATGCCATGTATATTCTAGATGATTTTTCAGGAATAAGTCGCTGGATTTTGCATCATAATGATTGTAATTGGGAGCTGGATCGTAGCTTTGGCGATGAGGGATTAAAAAGTTTAGATGGTTTTGTAGATGAAATTCATTGGCACCAAGGGCAAGTTTGGATGCGCAATGGCTCTGTGGTAGAAAATCAAGAAAAAACAGTGTATTGCATGGGCTCTAGCACTGAAAGTTTTGGAGTTTGGGCTTCGAAGTTAGTTATGTCGGCTAGTGTGGGGGCGCAAGTCTTTGATGTATCGGGAGGGCGTTGCAATAACGATGGCTTTGTGGGTAATGTGCAAACCCAAGCTGTAGGAGTCAATGATCACAGTATTTTGCTAGCAGAAA
The DNA here is from genome assembly GCA_012511955.1 of Fibrobacter sp. GTDB lineage: Bacteria > Fibrobacterota > Fibrobacteria > Fibrobacterales > Fibrobacteraceae > JAAZFC01. The sequence continues at coordinate 16,958 of JAAZFC010000074.1, forward strand.
AGCCTTTAATAGACGGCACCATGAGTTTTTGGTCTTACGATTGGCAGGGGAGTTTGAAATGGTTTTATATGCAAGAAGCCCAAGGCGCATTGTGCGGGGTAGATAAAATAGCCATGGGGCGAGAAGTGGCGCTTTTATTAGACCTTAAATGTCATCAAGTGGGGGTTTTGGGCTATCATGGCGATATGCTGGGAGTGCTTTCTTTACGAGATCACGGCGTGCCTCGGCGCATTAAGGATATAGCGGCTGGAGAACTAGGTGAGTTTTGGTTGCTATCTACTGGACAACCTTTGACTTATAAGCTTTCTTACCGATATTTAATGGGTAATATTTAAGATGAAATTTGTTTTCTAAAGGGTTATTCAGCTAGCTTTTCTTTGAGAGAAAAACTGCGCATCCAGTCAAAAACTTTCACAGCAGGCATAGGCTTGGAGAACCAAAATCCTTGTAAAAGAGTGCAGCCCTCCGCTTTTAAAAATTCTGCTTGAATCTTTTTTTCCACTCCTTCAGCAACTATATTGAGTTGTAGGCTTTTCGCCAAGGCAATGATAGCTTTGGTTATTTCTGAATCATCGTGATCGTGGGGTAGATCCATCACAAAAGTTCTATCAATTTTTAGGGTATTAATAGGAAGTTTCTTTAAGTATGCCAAGGAGGAGTACCCCGTACCAAAATCATCCACAGAAACATTCACATTTAATGCCTGTAATTTATTTAAGACATCAATGGCATGGCTGGGGTTTTCCATTATCTGAGATTCAGTAACTTCTAAAGTCAAAGCCCCAGAGATAATACCAGTTTCCTGAATTATAGTGCTAATGCGTTCGTGTAAGTTTTCCTGCTGAAATTGTTTGGGGGAAAGGTTTACCGAAATTCCAATATCCTTGTACCCAGCTGCGTACCATTTCATCAGTTCTTGGCAGGATTTGCGCAACACAAATTCTCCTAGGGGAATAATTAAGTTAGTCTCTTCGGCTAAGGGGATAAAAGAAGCGGGTTGAATCATGCCTCTTTCAGGATCAAACCAACGCACTAAAGCCTCAAAATGCTTAACTACACCTGTGGTGTAATCAATGATAGGCTGAAAGAAAACCTGCATTTCTTTTTGCTCTATAGCTCGCCTTAATTTGGTTTCTAGTTGAATACGATTAATAGCATGGGAGCGCATTTCTTCGGTGAAAAGGATCCAGCTACCCGGAGCCATGGCTTTGGCGTGATGCATAGCTGTGGCTACATCTCCCAGCAACTGTGCCACTTGGGTGTGTTCCTCATTGCGAATAACTATGCCCATGCCTGCACTGAGCACAATATGTTGCCCGTTTACAATCAGAGGTTCTGCTAAAATATTCTGTAATTTTGCAACAAATTCTCCCACAGTTTCTGGGGTTTGTGCAGTGGTGAGTAAAATGGCAAATTCATCGCCGCTCATGCGTGCGAGCACATCTTGTTCAGTCATCAAAGAATTTAAGCGCGTAGCCACAATGGTCAAAACTTGATCACCAAATAGATGCCCTAAACCGTTATTTATTAGCTGAAATTGATCGAGATTTAATTGTACCAGTGCAAAAGTAGCTTCAGGGTTGTCTTTGCAGTTCTGCATAAGCCCATTAATTTTTTCTCTAAATAAAATGCGGTTGGGGAGGTCTGTGAGTGCGTCATGGGTACTATCGTGGATAAGTTGCCTTTCCATGCGCTTTATTTCAGTAATATCAGATTGCGATCCGGCAAAGCGATGGGGCTCTTTATTTTCATCTAGTACCAACATCCCTTGAATTAAAATCCAACGATATTCCCCCATATTGTCTTGGATGCGATATTCGTGTCTAAAGCGATTGTGTTTTTTGCTTAAATGTTCTTGTAATCGTTTAGAAAGTTCTTTTTTATCGACAGGATGCACCAAGTTTAGCCAATCGGAAAGATTATTTTGAAAATCTTCTTCGGAGTAACCCAACATATTGAGCCAGCGAGGGGAAAAATAAAGTTCATCAGTTTTTAAGTGCCAATCCCACAACCCATCGTTGGAACTTTGAGCAGCTAACTGAAACCTTTCTTCACTTTCGCGCAAGCGGTTTTGTAGGCTTACTTTTTCGCTCTCATCATGGAAAATCCAACACCAAAGCCTTTCTCCAAAAACAGCAGTAGAAACAGCATTGATAATAATAGCGTGTCTGTTAAAATTTATGGGAGAACTGCGTAAAAAATATTGGTCTCTATTGTTAGAAGAACGCAAGCATTTTAAAAAGAACTGCTCTATAAATTCAATTTCGGCAAAATTTTGAGAAAACAAGCGAATAAAATTGTTTTGGTCAGATTTATTGTAAGACTCTTTATCAACGGTGAAAAAGTTGTGCCAAGCTTTGTTCGCATACACTAAACAACCGCTTTGATTTATAAAACAAAGTGGTACGGGGATATGGGAAGTTAATTGGAATAACTTTTCCACTGTACCATCATATCCCTTATCGCCATCAGATTTTAAACTTTTGGTGTTCATTAAAGCCTATAAAATGTAATTAAGCCACAATCTTAATAATTATCTTAAATGTTCTATAAAAGAACAAGATTTATTTAACAAAATAATCAAAGTATTTCAAATTGAAGCATTTTATCGTGTTTTTTTAATGGCTCGGTTTTTGCTGTAAAGATATTAGAAAGTTTTAAAATTTATGAGTTTTTATAAAAAGTTTAATATCGTAGAGGAAATAAATGCAAGAATGGAATCCCCAGGCGCAAAAAATTATCGCTAAAGCCCAGGAGCAACAGGAGCGTTTGCGCCACGCTCAGCTCGATGTTTTGCACCTTGGCTGGGCTTTGTTAGACGCTCCCGATGCTCGGTTGCGCAATTTGTACAAAGCTAAGCAATTAGTGGTGGCCGAAGCTAAAACCCAAGTTCAAAGATTGTATCAAGGGGTGGCACAAATCAGTAGCCCCGACCCCGATGCCGTTCCCGCCAGCGATTTGCTGCGCGTACTCAAGGCGGCTTTGCAAAGCGCCCGGCACCAGGGTTTTGCCCTCGCCGAGCCCCAACACTTGTTGGTGGCATTGCTCAAATACGCCAGTCATAGCCAATTAATCAAGGTTTTCACCACTGCTTTGGGCAATGCCGAAGCGGTGCAACTATGGCTTTCTGACAGCATGTCTGCCCAAGCCGTACAAGAAGAAGACAGCGCCTTACAAAAATATGGTCGCGAGCTAGTTGCCCTCGTAGGCGAAGGCAAATTAGATCCGGTAATAGGTCGGGACGATGAAATTCGCCGTTTGATTCGCATTTTGGCCCGCAAAACCAAAAATAATCCCGTATTGGTGGGGGAGCCTGGCGTGGGGAAAACCGCCATTGCCGAAGGCTTAGCCGCGCGTATTTATCGTGGCGATGTCCCCGAGATTCTCAAAGATAAAAAGGTGTTTTCACTGGATTTAGCCAGCCTTATGGCTGGTGCGAAATATCGCGGGGAATTTGAGGAACGCATGCAAAATGTGTTGCAAGAACTAGAAGATGATGGCAATACTCTGGTGTTTATCGATGAAATCCACAATATCGTGGGAGCGGGTAAAACCGAAGGCAGCATGGATTTGGGCAATATGCTCAAGCCCAAGTTAGCCCGGGGCGAACTGCATTGTATCGGCGCTACCACCATTGGCGAATATCGCAAATATATTGAAAAAGACGCCGCTTTGGAGCGTCGTTTTCAGCCCATTAGCGTAGAAGAACCCAGTCCCGAAGATGCTATCTCTATTTTGCGGGGCATCAAAGATGGTTTTGAGGAGCATCACGGAGTGCGTTTAAATGACCAAGCCTTAGTGGCGGCGGTGCAGATGAGTACCCGGGTGATTTCTGATCGCTTTTTGCCCGACAAAGCCATCGACTTAATAGATGAAGCTGCGGCCATGGTAAAAACCCAAATTGACACGGTTCCCGAAGAACTGGACAGCCAACAGCGTAAATTGTTGCAATTGCGCATCGAAAGTCAAGCTTTAGCGGTGGAAACTGATGAGCGCAGCCAAGAGCGTTTGCGAGAAATTAAAGATGAAATAGCCGAGTTAGAACCCCTAGTACAAGAGGGTTTAGAGCATTGGAAAGAGTTGCGGTTGCGCTTTGATCAGGTGAAGGAAATCCAAGAAAAGATTCGCCTAACTCGAGAAGAAATGGAAAAAGCTGAAGCCGACTACGATTTATCTCGGGCGGCGGAGCTAAAATACAAGACGCTGGTGGATTTACAAGCAGAATTGGAGCGAGTGCGCGCCGATTTAGAAGCTAGCGGCAAAGAGGGGGATTTAAGCCCCGAAGTTAGCGAAGAAAGCATTGCTTTGGTGGTTTCGAGGTGGACGGGGATTCCTGTGCACAAGTTGCGAGAAACCGAAAAACAGCGACTATTAGAGCTGAGCGAACGCATTAAAACTCGCTTGGTGGGTCAAGATCACGCGGTTTATGCGGTGAGCGAGGCGATTTTGCGCAATAGGGCTGGTTTGGGGCGGGTAAATGGCCCCATTGGTTCATTTCTGTTAGTGGGGCCTACCGGGGTGGGGAAAACCGAACTAGCCCGCAGTTTGGCGGTGGAGCTGTTTGACGGCGAACAGTCTATGATACGCATAGATATGAGCGAATATATGGAAAAGCATTCCGTGAGCAGACTTATAGGTTCGCCGCCGGGATATGTGGGACACGATGAGGGTGGCCAGCTCACCGAAGCGGTGCGCACTCAGCCCTACAGTGTGATTTTATTAGACGAGGTGGAAAAAGCTCACCCCGATGTGTTCCATGTATTGTTGCAAGTTTTAGATGATGGGCACTTGACCGATGGTAAAGGCCGTCAGGTGAATTTTAAAAACACCTTGATTTTGATGACTTCAAACTTAGGGGCAGAAATGTTTGCCCAATCCGACGATGTGGTGGGTTTAAAAGAAATTCAGCCCTATATGCGCCAGTATTTTAAGCCAGAATTTATAAATCGCATCGATGAAACTTTGGTTTTCCAAAAGCTGGGCAAAAAAGAGCAACGGCGCATTGTGGAGCGCAAACTGTATTTGCTAGATCAGCGTTTAAGAGAGCGACACATAAGTTTGAGTAGCTCGGAGCGCGCCGTAGATGCTATTGTGGAGCAGGCTTATGAACCTGATTTTGGTGCGCGTCCTTTGCAACGCTTTATACAACATCGTATTGAAACGCCTTTAAGTCGTAAAATATTGTCTGGTAAAATTTCTGCTGATAGCCAAGTGCATTTGGATTATAGTGAAAGTAATTTTACCTTTGAAAACCAAACTTAATTTTGAACTCTGTGTGGTTCAAATTTTAATAACGGAGAATTGTCATGTTTAAACAAACCGATGCCCCTCAAACAGGTGAAACCATTGCCTTGATGAAAACCACAAAAGGGGAGATGAAAATCCGCCTTTTTGTGGAGCAAGTGGGCGAAGCTGCAGAGAACTTTGTGGAATTAGCCAATCAAGGTCATTATAACGATGTTCCTTTTCATCGTGTAATCGAAGGCTTTGTGATTCAAGGCGGAGATTTTACTGCACGCAATGGTACTGGTGGTCATTCTTATAAAGGTCCTGGTACAAAAATCGGTGATGTTTATCATGACGGTTTATCGCATATTCGCGGTGCACTGAGCTGGGCCAAAACCCAGGCTCCCAATTCCATTGGAAGCCAGTTTTTTGTAGTTCATCCCGAAGAAGGCACGCATTTCTTGGATCATCCCCAAGGCGGAGGCCCCGCAGAAGGTTATACCGTTTTTGGCCAAGTCTATGAAGGTTTTGAAGCCCTAGATGCCATCGCCACAGCTCCCACCGGACGCGGCGATGCTCCCACGGAAGAAATCTTAATAGAATCTGTAGAAATCTCTGTTTTAGAGTAAGGAATACAATACCACTGCCAACACGGAAAGGGCTCCAATGCCTAAAACCCAGTTGGCAGCTTGGCTAACTTTATCAGGACTTTCAGTTTCCACTTGACTTTGTTCAAGATCTCCAACGCTGATTTCAAATAACTTGATAAAATTTGCGATATTTCCTGTGGAATTTGCTGAAATCACTATGCTTTCTTGTTGTATTTCTTTGCCCGATTTGTCGATTAAAAAAGCAGTGATTTTGCTTTCACCTTCTTTTTCAGTGTTTTCAACTTGTCCATAAATTGCCTGTTGAGCTTGGCTGTTGGCTAAGGCTTGTTTAGTACAGTCATAATCACAGGCTTCTTGTTTGTTTGTGACTTCTGTGCTTACTAGTTCCCATTTGCTACTGTTTGTTATACCTCTTTGAATGGCTTGATCGATTTGTTGCAATTGTTCTGCTGGAATATTAGCTAGGTTACTAAAAGGGCTAACTATAATCTGCACTGCCCAGGTTGTGGTAATACCTGCAATAAGTAATAAAGAAAGTTGTTTTTTAAACATTTTTAACCTTCGTCTTGGTTAGTGGGTTGAAACAATTTTTGCGCCAGCCAAGGTATAAATATTTGACTAGAGCATAGAAATAAAAATAATCCCAAAACAGCAATTTCGCCAATGGTTCTCATACCGCGATGGCTAATAAATAAGACTCCGCCGAATCCAGCCATGGTGGTGGTGGTCGAAGCCATTACCATTTTTCCCATATTATTGTACAGGGCTTTGAGTCCGCCTCGATGTCTATAGGTATCGATCCAGGCTATGAGCATATATATAGTGGCATCAATGCCTACGCCAATCACGGTGGGAATCACGATGATATTGTATATTCCTAACTTACAAACATCAAATGCGAGAGTAAACAGCCCCATAAAGCTCACGGTCCATATTACCCCCATAAGCAAACTAGCTCCGCTGATTAAAACTAAACGCGGCTTGCGTAAACTCAAGATTAAAATCAGTAAAATCACTGAAATAATAAGCACTGCCATGGTTAAACTGTCTTTTTTAACCACTTTTACCACATCGGATATGATAAACTGACTGGAAAACACTCGTAAATCTTGGCCGCCAAAGTTCCAGTGACTGTAGCGATCCTGGAATTTGGCGATTTCTCTGGCATCACCGCCGCGGAATTTACCATAAATAAAACCAATATTTCCATAAGTGTCGTCTTTTTCCCGCAGCATATCCACGGACCAAGCAGGCAAGTCTTCCACGCTAAAAGTGCTATCTATGGCCGTAAATTTACGCAAAAGGGCAATGTTTAGGGAATCTGAACCCGTGGCGCGATCAAAAACCCTAGCTTCTGCCAAATCTCGAATTTCTTCGATGAGTTCCAAGCGTTCTTCTTGATCTTCTTGGGAAGGAACAAAGGTTTTTAGGGTTAAAAAACTCCGCAAATAGGGGTCTTTTTCTTCGTGTAAGCGCACCATTAAAGTGTCGTAAAGTTGGTCTAATTGTGCAGGGTCATCACCCATGACCACCGCTGGGGTAGAGGTGGTGCGTTTGCCTCCCTGGGCTACGCCAGTGCTAATACGCGTCACATTTTCCCTTTTAGGACGGCGCAATTTCTGAAAATCATGTTCAAATTCGGTGAATTGGCTCATAAATATTAGGGGAACGCTAATCACCAAGGCGGCAATGGCCAAGCGGTTGATAATGCGCCCAATATCGGCATTGGTCCAGGAGTCGGGGATAATGCGCCTATCTGGAGAGGGGGGGAGGCCGTTGAGGGTGAGTATAAATACTGGCAGAGCAAAGAGCGCCGAAGTTACGCTTAAAGTTATTCCCACCGCAGCAATTACGCCAAATTCATAAAATCCGGTAAAATGAGCAAAAAGTAAGGTTAAAAGTCCGCTAGCTGTGGTGAGAGCAGCTAAAAACATAGGTCTGAATAGGTGTTCAATGGTCTTTTTTAGGGCGTCTTTTAAATCTCCAGAGCGGGATTGTTGAATTTGGCAGTTTCCCATAAAGTGAATGGAATAGTCGATGCCCATCCCCATGATAATGGAGGCTACAAATAGGGTAAAGGGGTTGAGATAGCCATACCACAAAGCGGTGAAAGCCAGCATTAACATACAAGCAAACCCTATTTGTAAGCTCAGTAATATCGGTGCCACCAGCCCTCGGCGCGCCCATTAGAAAAACTCTCGCAGATAAGCAACACTAAAAGATGCTTTGGGGGGGGAAGGGCTAAAAAACCATACCACTAAGAAGAAGATTAATATCACCGAAATAACTAAGGAAATGGCTGAGTCCGATTTGAGATCTTCTACTTCTTTGAGGCTTTCATAAGTGCCTTCAATGCTTAATCTAAAGGGAGCTTCGTATTGTTTTTGGCGAAATTTCTGCAAAAGAGTGTCGGCTCGCATGGTTACTAATTCGGCAAAGTCTATATCCGTAGAGGGTTTGGTAAGTTTGCATTGAACCACGCCGTTAAAAGCGGTGCGCGGGGGAGAAAGTTGCCCTATTAAGCGAGTTTTATATTGGGAAGGCAGGTTCTGTTTGGGATTCCATTCATCTTGAACTGCATCGGGGTTTTGTGAGGCAAAAAAGTCACTAAAAACATCGGCGGCTTCGTCGGGAAGCCCCAGTTCTTGGGGAATAGAAGCATCAAACCATATACGCTCGGTTTTTTCTTCTTCTACATCGCCCAGTAAGTCTATGACAAAGGGTAAATTACTGCGTCCAATCTCGTATTGTATATCTTCTAAATTATCCCTAATGCGTTCCAAGTGGGGAATGGGCAAATAAAGTAAGGCATGGTCTTGGAAAAACTTGTTTTCATTGTCAATGGTGGCGCTAACTAAAATATCAGTCCAGTTTTGCAATAATTCTTGCTGAATTTCTTCTTGAATTTTAGCCACAGTAACTGGATCATCTGACTGTATGGCTATCATAAATTTATCGGTGGAACCAAATCTTTCGTTGGATTCTTCTAGGGCTAATACACTAGGAGTGTCTCTAGGCAACAGGCTGGCCAAATCGGTGTTGATCTTTAATTGAGTGTTAACTATATATATTGCACTTATCAATACAGACGCAATTACTAGTAACAAAATTCGCTTATTCCGTGCGGCGAATTCTATGTAATGATGCGCAAATTTTTGGATAATTGTTTTGTCTTGCATATTTGCACAATGTACTAAAAAGCCTTTTAAATGGCTTTAAAATAGCTAATCATATAGCCACCTTGAGTGTCTTCCACATCTCCAGTTTGGTAATACACATCTAATATGACTTCGGAACGCTTGTATTCACTGCCTAAATATTGGAAAAGCTGATAGGCACGTTTGCCTTTGATGGCTTCTCCCAGGGCACATTCTGCAAATAAACAGCGCCATTGGGTGAGTTCAGTGAGTTCTTCTCGAGGAGCTTGGGTGTATTCTGCCCTAGCTAATATTCCCCCAGGTTTAAGCAAATGACGCAAATTACGAGAATATACCCGCGCGGTGAGCAAATCATCGAAAAGCTCCTCTTTGGGAGGCGTGAGAGTTTCATCTTCGGGATCCATTTCGCGGAAACGGGCTAGCATTTCTGCCACGGCCACATCTCTGCTATTACCGTAGCCGTTTTCATCGAAAATATGCAGATTGTCAGGGTCGGGAATCAGGTTGGGAAACACCAAAAAAAGCAAGTCCATTTTGCCTTTAGGAAGCTTAAAATTGGGCAAGGAACTTTGGGTTAAAATCATTTGTGGTTGGGGTTTGCGCAAAATGTTTCTACCCGAGCGCAATTCGCACGATTCTTTCTGATTTTCTTGACATATTTCCAGAAGTTTTTCTGCACCATCTATGCCTAAAAGTTTGGCTTGAGGAAACGCTACTCTTAAAGGTTTAAGCAAATTACCAGAACCACAAGCATAGTCGGCTATCCAAGCAGGATCTACTTTCATTTCCTTGCAAAACTTGGCTGCGCTTTGGGCTATATGCTTATAGGCACGGCGGTGGGGCTCATCTAGGGAGAGTTCTTGCCACCAAGAACCCACTTCAGTATTATAGGCATCAGCACCTGTGGCTAATAAATCTTCAAAATCAATATCGGGGCGAGAGGGTTTGTTTTCCAATTCCATATTTGTTTATATAGCAATTTTAATTCCAATATTAGTAGCTTTTCTTTCACTTTAAGTCTTGACATTTTTTAATGAAATAAGCATATTTGTATTTCCTTGGGGCTATAGCTCAGCTGGTAGAGCATCACACTGGCAGTGTGAGGGTCAGCAGTTCGACTCTGCTTAGCTCCATAACACAAAGACTCATCGGAATGATGGGTCTTTTTTTGTTTTAATATGGCCATTTTGCTACATTTGGGCTGTTTTTTCAGAGAAGTTTATGTTAGATCTTACCCGCGGGCACGAAGCCAAAGTTTTAATTCGCTTTGCTCTGCCCATGTTGTTGGGAAATGTTTTTCAACAGTTGTATAATACTGTTGATAGCGTAGTAGTGGGGCATTTTGTTAGTAAACAAGCCCTGGCAGCGGTGGGGCAGGCTTTTCCAGTGATGTTTATTTCCATCGCCCTTATGATGGGATTTGGTATTGCCAGTAATGTTTTAGTGGCGCAGTTTTTTGGAGCTAAAAACTATAATCAAGTTAAAAAAATCATCGATACCACCATCAGCGTTACCTTGGTTTTTGCAGTGATAATGTCAGTTTTAGGATATTTTATTTCCCCTTTGATTTTGAAGATAATGCAGACACCTGCCGATGTGATGCCCGATGCCACTTTGTATTTACGCATAATTTTTGCAGGATCTTTGCCTAGCTTTGGCTATAATGCGGTTAGTTCTATACAGCGAGGTTTGGGGGATTCTCGTACTCCACTCTACGCTTTGATGATTTCCACCGTTGTCAATGTGGTTTTAGATTTGCTTTTTGTCATTGTTTTTAAATGGGGCATAGCTGGGGTGGCCATAGCTACAATTATTGCGCAAATTGTAGCGTTATTGTGGATTGTCGCCTATTTACAACATAACAAAGAAAAGAACTTTATCAACTTTAAGGGTTTGAGTTTTGATAGAGCGATTTTTGCAGATATTCTTAAAATAGGTTTGCCTTCAGGGGTGCAACAAGCTATGGTGGGCGCAGGTTTAATGGCTTTGACTGGAGTAGTTAATCTTTTTGGAACCGACACTGCCGCGGCTTTTTCGGCGGCGGGTAAATTGGATGGCTTTGCCATGATGCCAGCCATGAGTGTGGGCATGGCCATATCTACTTTTAGTGGACAAAACTTTGGTGCAGCCAATTTAGAGCGCATCCGTCGGGGCTTGTATTTTGGCATAGCTATAACTGTGGGAGTTATAGGGACTATTTCCGTAGGGCTGTTCTTTTGGGGAGATTATTTTGTGCGGTGGTTTACTTCGGAACCCGAAGTGATAAAAATCGGTTTTGAATATGTGCGCATTGTATCTTTGGGTTATGTTTTGCATGCGGTGATGTTTATTTATGGCGGAGTAATTCGCGGTGCGGGGAGCGTAATGTTTCCCATGATTTCTACTTTGATGGCCATGTGGATTGTGCGTATTCCTTTGGCTTTTTGGTTATCTAAGCATTGGGGTACAGACGGTATTTGGTGGTCTATTGTCATAGGCTTTTTTGCCGGTTTCTTGGCCAACATGCTTTATTATTATTTTGGAAATTGGAAAAAACGCCTACATTTGTTTGTAAAAGATTAATTTGTGAGATATTATGAGTAAAATTCGCATAGCTATTGTGGGATACGGTAATTTAGGGCGCGGGGTGGAAAGTGCCATTGCGCAAAATGCCGATATGGAGCTGGTGGCCATGTTTACGCGGCGCGACCCTTCGACGGTGAAATTGCAAAAATCTCCAGCTCCGGTATGCGCTTACGATGATTTGCCCCAATGGCAGGGCAAAATAGATGTGATGATTTTATGCGGCGGTAGCGCCACGGATTTGGTGGAGCAAAGTCCTTATGTGGCGCAGTGGTTTAATATTATCGATAGCTATGATAATCACAGTCAAATTCCCGAATATTTTGCCAAAATCGACGAAGTTGCCCAAAAAAATGCCACGGTGGCTCTAATTTCCGTGGGTTGGGATCCGGGTTTATTATCGGTGCAACGCATGTACAATACTTGCATTTTGCCCCAAGGACAAACTTATACTTTTTGGGGAAAAGGAGTGAGCCAAGGGCATTCCGATGCGGTGAGACGAGTGCAAAGCGTGTTAGATGCGCGTCAATATACTATTCCCATAGATTCCGCGTTGGAGCAAGTGCGTCAAGGGGAGAATCCCCAGCTAAGCCCGGGGCAAAGACACCGCCGGGAGTGCTTTGTGGTAGCCGAAGCTGGTGCGGATTTAGAAAAAATTAGCCAAGAAATTAAAAGCATGCCCGGCTATTTTGTTGAATACGAAACCACCGTGCACTTTATAAGCGCCCAAGAATTGGCCGAGGAACATGGCGATTTACCTCACGGTGGGCGAGTGATACATAGTGCGCTTACCGGATTTGACTTAGAGCATAAGCAAAGGGTGGAGTTTGCCATTGCGCTGGATTCTAACCCAGAGTTTACCGCCAGCGTGATTGTGGCCCACGCTCGGGCAGTGCAACGCTTAAGCGCCCAAGGGCAAAAAGGGGCTTTTACGATTTTTGACATCGCCCCTGGCTTGCTCAGCCCCGAAAGCCCCGAAGAACTCCGCCGCAAATATTTGTAAATTTGTTACACGGTCATCGCCCACGGTCTCCGAGCAACGGTCATCGAGTGGTTGCAAGTTTCAGAGCTTCCGACCTCTTTACAAACTAGCTGTTGCGAGTTTGTGAAAATCATTTTAGACGAGGTCAGAGAGGTCCCCGAGTGGTTTTACTGCAAAATGCTTTGTGGATTAGTGTAAAACTGTATCGAGGGGCGGTCATGAAAAAAAGTAGTAAGTAATAAGTTAGAAGTTGTAAGTTTGTAGAAAGCTTGGTACTTATTTCTTTTCTGCGAATCTTGATGCAGCTTAGTAATTTCCCCTGAGAAACTAGTTGCGGTTTTATTAAAATTTTGTCGCAACTTACAACTTACAACTCCCCGAAAAACTTGTAGCATCCCCCTACTTAATTCCCCCTCGATACTATTTTGTCTTTAATTTAAACTTTTAGATGAAGACAAAATCACTCGGGGACCGTGGTTGCACGCCTAACTTACCACGCAAAAAAAAGCCGCCTCACTCGAGACGGCCTTTTTGTGTAGGGTAGGGTTACTTTTTAAGCAACTTAGTGCTAAATCCTTGATTGGTACGCAAAATGTATAATCCAGCAGGTAGGTCTAAAGAAACACTTTGCTGCGGGCTAGTTATATCAATGCGTTGCCATAACTTTCCTTGGGGGCTATAAATCTGTACATAACGCGTGGTTTTTGGGGTTTGCAAATGCAATAGATTACCGTGCCATTGAACGCTAAAGTTATTGGCTATTTGTAGTTTGCTTTGCACTGAACTGGCAGTTTTTTCTAAAGAAATTTGCCAAATTGTCCATGTTGCACTTTCGCCAGTTTGCAGTTGAAAATTCACTTGCTGTTTTAAGTTGAGCTTGGAGCCGGCACCAAATTCTTCCCATTTTACACAATGGGTGCTGCGTTTTGTGGCTTTAGGCCATAGGGGAGAGTTGGGCATAAAGCTTTGGGTTTTAGTATCGTCAGAGCCATCAACTTGCCCTAAAGAACCTTGTAGTCCCACAGTAGACTCGTAGTCTAGGCAAATACCTGCATATTCGCTTAAATCAATGCTTTGTGGCTTGCTACCTGTAGGAGTGCTGGCCCAGGAAAAACCAATTCCTGCGTAATTCCATGCTTGTTCTTCATTTTGTTTAGCAATAAATTCAACACTAATGCTTTGGTTAGTGTTAATGCCATCGGCACTGATGTCAGTCATGGTGCTTAGTGTATCGCAATAATTATACCACCAATCGCCTAGTTTACCTGAAGGTTGGCGAACTTGCGCACCAGCTTCGTAATCCCAAACCACAGTATTTTCACCAGAAGCAGAGCTGCCTTTGTCACTGGAAGATGAACTAGGAGGAATTTCTCTTTCTGCAAATTCTGGCTTAGTCCCAGGGTCGTTTAAGCTAAATACCAAGGCATTTACTGACATGGGCTCAGCTTGGTAAAGGATTTTATCTTTATCTAAATCTATTCCATGGGCATAAAGGGCATTGCTGCTTTTATTTTTAAAAGTTTCGCCTCTTAAATAAGCTAAATCAAAAGCTGGAACCCAAGTTCCTCCGTGCACAAAATCGCTGACTTTTAAGTTTAGGGTTTGCGTACTTTCTTGACGATTAACAACTATCACCGTGAGAGAATCACCTGCAGCAGAAATCGAGGGGTAAATGGAAAGCAAATGATCTTCACTATGCTGTGGGTTTAAAGCTAGTTCTTTGCCATAAGTGGTGAATAAGTGCATGGTTTCAAACATACCATTGTACATATCCCAGGGAGTAAATAGCTCCACATCTCCGGCTGCTCCAAATTCTCCTAATTGAGAAGCGTACCACACCGCAGCAGCGGAAGCATCGTTTTTAATCCCATCAATGGTACCAAATTCGGTGAGTCCCGTGGTTATTCCGTGGTTTTCACCCACATATTGATCGAGCCAGCGCCTAATGCGCAGTAAAATATATTGCTTATTAAGTTTGTCGTCCCATGCTCCAGTGCTCGTTTTAAGTCCATTGGAACCAGAAAAGGCGTAAGTTGTGTCAAACCAAACCCGGTGCACTTGTAAAATGTCCGCGCGATCACTAACTTCGTTATAACCAGGGTAAAAATGTATATCAAACACATCTACTAAGCGTTTCCCAGTGCGTTTTTGTTCTTCGCCGATGCGTTTGATAACATATTCTATAAAAGGGTAGTATTTACCACCCACTTCTATGGATTCTTCGTGCCATTTATACCATTGCCATTCATTGGTAAGCACTGGGCCTACAATTTTAATTTCGGGGAATTTGGCGCGAGCTTTGAGGGCGGCATCCACATATATTTGCACGAAATCTTCAGCGCTCATGGTGTCTGGCATAACATCGTCATGGGTGGAATGCCAAATATCGGCTTCATTATCCGTATTCCAGTACAAAAAGTTGTTTTTATCTAAGCCTAATTGATCAGCTCCAGAGCCAAACCAGTGATCCATAATGCCGAGGTTTTCTTCTACGCTACAACGTTCTAAATAAAGTTCAGGATCGTGGGGAGCGCTAGGCTTTTCACCTTCAGCGCTAATTGGAGGAGTTCCAGCCCAGTTGTTATTGGTACCTATGCTGCCAGTGTTTTCATCTATCCACCAAGCGTAACCATTATAGAGACCATCATTAAAATTATATTCATCGGTTTTCGCACACCAACCCAGCATAGAAATTGCAAACAATCCTTGTACACCGGTTAATCTATCGTTAATTTCTTGGGCGCTAAAATCCCAATCGTTGTCGTAAACATTGTTATACCAGTCAGGGTGGGAAGTTTTTTTGCGTTTCCAGTTGTATTTAGAAGCGTTGTTTCCGTTGTTCATGCGCACCATGGTTAAACCTGCATCCAAATACTTTGTAATGGTATCAGCATGGGTGGGGACATCAGAGTTCTGCGAAATACCGTGGTTTTTACCGTAAATATAAGGTGAAACTTTTTGAGTTGCGCCTTGAGCGTCAACTGTGAATTCCAAAGTAGAGGCCATGGAAAAAGTGACGCTCAAAATTAAGAATAATATTAACTTCTTCATCATGGCCTCTTTAATTGGGGGAACATTTGTTGTGGAACAACACCGTGTAAAACTAGATGGTCTAACCATAGTTCTGCTGTATTACCAGTCATAAATATTATACTATTAATGTGACTTAAATCACCTGTCTCTAAAAGCGTGGTTTCTTTTCCATTTAGGCTAAAGGCACTGGGCAGCAGGTTCAACCTTTCCCACGAGGAGGGAAGGTGAACCTGGGTGGCATAAGTGCGCACACTGTCTGCCGAGTTGGGGGGTATAACTATAAGTTGAATTGTAAAATCGCCTTGGCCTTGGGCGTAAAAACTTAAACTGTCCATGTTAGAAAGATCTACAGTATTATTAGGCGTGTCTGCTAGGTGACTTTCATAAAAGTCCATACCGCAATGAGCAAAGCCGCCGTAACAGACATCAAAGTTAAGATGAGCGGCAACACCTAATTCAGATAATGAAGCTGGTTTGCGGGCGTCGTGCAAGTTTCCTGGGTTAATGCTACTGCTTGAATCAACGGAACAAAACCACCAGCCAGTACTAGTGAGCCAGTGCCATTTATTGGCGTTTCCACCTCTAGTAAAGTCTTCTATGATTACTGAATCGCCTTCTGCAATTTCTATATCTTCCCAGACTTCTATTTGGCCACTTTGCACTCTAGTATTTATTAAGGGCAATAAGCTACTATCACCCTGGGCAATTAAAGTCCATTCTCCAGGAGGAAGCTTGCTGCTAAACTTCCCTTCAGCATCACTTTGAACTTGGTGCGAAGAGTGAGCGAAATACATTTTATTACTGATTTTTTGCGCTAAATTACCGTGAATTTGAGCTGGTTTTTCCAATTGCAATATTAAATTTTCTTGAGCTTGGTTGAGAGTCTTTTGCGCCACCAAGCCATTCCATTCGGCTTCGATGGTTAGGGGCCAAGAAGGTGTTTTAATGCTAGTTTGTTTCGATTTTGAACGCGATGAGTCCGTTACAGGAGATTTGTCTTTCCATATACTGTCAGTCCACCCTTGGATGGGAACCACTTTGAGTAAAGCGTTGCTTACGGGCTGCCCCAAGGTGTCTAAGACTTGTACAGCTAAAGTGTTGCCAGCTTCATCCCATACGCCGCCGCCCGCGTGGTTCGTTTCTGAGCAACTTAGCCAAATATTTAAGCCTAGAACAACCAAAAAAGCTATTAATAATTTAAACTTTTTCATTGTTACCCCCACCATCGTTTAGCTGTGCTACGGGGAAAAAAGCATGAGCCAAACGCATAATGCGGTCGGGATTTTGCACCCCTTCGATGCGATCCCTAAGCTGTCTTTTGGCTTGCATAATTATCTCTATGCAATCATCAAAAGCTTCCGCATCTACCGCCATATTTATTACCCTAATATCTCGTTTTGCAGGTGGGTGATTTTCTAAGCTAAGCTTGGCCAAATCCAAACTGTGATTTTGGTAAGCTCGTACCATCACTTTTTGCACTTGGCCACCGGTTTGTACGCTTTTTTCAGAGGCGTGCCACCTACCTTCGTTGTCTTGATAAACTAAATCGATGTTTTCTAAAAGTTCTAGTGATTTTCTCACTTGCGCTGCAGAAATCGTTGGAGTTAAAAGTTTTCCAACTTCTTCGTAATTATCGCTAACTTCATAAATTTGAATAATCGCCCTGAGAGTGGAATGATACCATTTTTCGTAAAGGCGATTTTGTTCTGCCTTTAAAGTGCGTGCTTTGTTTCCCCGCAAATTGATTATTTGTTCAAATAACTTTTGCGATTCAGCTTGCTTTCTGCATTTTCCAAATTTTACAAGTAGTTCAAAGTATTCTTTTGCTAAACCTTGCAAATGCAAATAATCACAAAATCTTGGCAAGGCAGCTGGGGATATGTGCAACTGTTTTTGCAAGATCCTATAAACTTGGCTGGCATCTAATTTTACGCCTTGACCAAATTTATTATAAGAAAACCAAGAATATTTCAGCTTGTAAGTATTGAACCAACTTTGCAAATATTCTCTATAATCCAAAAAATCAAAAACAGAAACTCCACAGTTTTTTGCAGAATTTTCATAATTTTTTGCAATGGATTTTTTCTTCATGTTTATAATTTATGCTATTTACAGAAAGAAGGTTAGTTTTTTATAAAATAATATTGCAATAAAAATTGCAATGATATTAATGCCGCCTCCATAAATACTGAATTTCTGTTTAGAAACTATATGTTTGTAATTCATAAATGAATGAAAGCTCAGATAATGAAATTTGCAATTTTACTACTAATGAGAAAAATTTTAATTATGATTTTTGTGGTGGTGCTTTGTGCTTTTGCTCAAGAGCGTTCAATATTCAGCGAACCGACCATAAGTTCCCGCTATTCTCCCAAGTTGCAAGAAAAAAATGCTCGTAGTGATAGTTTGCTACCTGCCTTAGATGGCGATATGGCTTTTGCGGAACTTGTTCGTATTAGA
Source organism: Fibrobacter sp. (assembly GCA_012511955.1). GTDB lineage: Bacteria > Fibrobacterota > Fibrobacteria > Fibrobacterales > Fibrobacteraceae > JAAZFC01. The sequence goes on from JAAZFC010000074.1 coordinate 34,990, forward strand.
CCCGGATTATGGAGTTTAGCTCGTTTAGACGAATATGGCGAAGTGCTCACTAAATTGCAGGTTGATTTGGTGTATATAGATGGGATACGAGAAGATCAATTCTGCATTTTAGACAAAAAAGCTCCCAATAGCCAAGAAAGTTGGTCTTTGAGCATTGGGATAGACTTTGTGTCTGGCGGATCTAACACGGTGGAAGTGCATGTGCAACAATGCTTAGATTATGCCCGCAATGAGCTGGGCTATCAAGTGAGAAAAGGGGATAAAGTGGTGAATATCCCTCCGCGCAAAGTCATAGAAGAAATTGCCCAGAGTGAAATCCCCGAAGTTTTGGCGGTGGATTTGCAAGCCAGAGTGTTAAATGCCCACCGCGAAGTGGCGCATACTGGACAATGCCCCAAAGATATTGACGCATATATGGTGCTTTTTGAAGTCTGGGAACAGGTTAAAGATTTACCCATGGATTTAGTGTTAATCAATGATTTACTTAATCCCAAAAATAATGGGCAAAAAGCGGTGCATAGTTGTGCTTTTAGTCGCGAATGGAACAAAAGATATTCAGAATCTGCTGTTTTGCAGTGCAATATAGACGCGAATTTTTGCAAATATAAGCAAAGTGAAGATGGCACTACTCGCTGGTCTTTCGATTATGATGAGAATGTCTTGATTTTCGAACCTTTAAAGGTGCTATTCCTTAAGTTTGGGGGGAAATCCATTCGTAAAGGGGGAGCTGTAATGGATTTGCGGATAATTCCATTGTCTTCTTCTATGTTTTTGGAGGCCTATATAGACAAAAGTGGCCTGCCGGCCACTTTAGGATTAATAACTGTGGGTAAATAATTAGGTAACTTCGTCGCCACGGGCCATAATAACTTTACCCGTGCGAATGAACTCAATGACCCCGAATTTTTCTAATAAGCCTGTGATAGCATCGATTTTTTCGGTGCTACCCGTAACTTGAAAAATCATAGCAGTTTCGGTCATATCTAAAGTTGTAGCTTTAAAATGATTGGCTATTTGTAAAAGTTCTGTGCGCTCTTCGCTGCAAGCTTTTACTTTGAATAGAGCCATTTCACGCTGTACTAAAGATATACCTGTATGGTCATGGGCATGAATTACATCTACCAATTTTTCTAGTTGTAGTATTATTTGCTCCAAAGTGTCAGGATTACCCCTAGCCACAATGCTAATACGAGAAAAATTACCATCTAAAGCGGGGGAGACCACTAAAGAATCAATGTTGTAGCCTCGACGCGAGAACACCAAGGCTATGCGTACTAAAACTCCAGGTTTATTAGAAACCAAAAGACTGATAGAATGAGCTGGATCTTGTATAGTCATATTTACCTCAAGTGCTGCCTGTGGGCTTAGCTAGTTTAGTTTTAGGGGGTTCAATAATCATATTACTAAGGGGAGCTCCCGGGGGGACCATGGGGAATACATTATCTTCTTTTTCACATTCGCAATGAATTAGAACTGGACCTTCATTGTAATCCAAAGCTCTTTGCAACATTCTGGCCGCATCTATGGGGCGCCTAATGCGCAAAGCTTTGATGCCAAAAGATCCTGCAAGTTTTACAAAGTCTGGGTTGCCTTCTAAATCTACCCCAGAATAACGCTTATCGTAGAACATGTCTTGCCATTGGCGTACCATTCCCAGGTATTTGTTATCCATTACCAATATTTTCACTGGCAATTTATGAATAGCTGCGGTGGCAAGTTCGGCCATGGTCATTTGGAAACCACCATCGCCTACAATGGCTACCACGGGCATTCCAGTTTGGTTGCCAATAGCTGCTCCAATGGCTGCAGGGAATCCAAAACCCATGGTTCCCGCTCCGCCCGAAGACAGAAATTGATTGGGGCCATCGGGTTTAAAGAACTGCGCTGCCCACATTTGATGTTGGCCAACATCGGTGGTTACAATAGCTTTACCTTTAGTTAGTCTATTGAGTTCATGGATAATGTGCTGCATTCGCAAACCGCCCTTTTTGGCATAACGCAAGGGGAACTTCTTTTTCCACTGGTTAATTTGCTCTAACCAATCTTCGGTATCAAGCTTATTCATAAAAGGCATAAGCTGGTCTAATACCAATTTGGCATCGCCATGTAAAAACACATCGGGCTGAATTACTTTGCCATTTTCTGCTTTCTCAATATCTATATGCAAAACAGTGGCATCTGCGCAGAATTCGTCTATTTTTCCGGTAATACGGTCATCCCAGCGAGAACCTATGGAAAAAATCAAGTCGCAATCAGCTACCGCTTTGTTGGCGTAAACCGTACCGTGCATTCCGAGCATGCCCAAAGCTAAATCATGGTTAACAGGGAAAGTCCCAAGTCCCAATAAAGTTTGAGCTACCGGTGCATTTAAGCGTTCGGCGAGTTCGCGCACTTGCTTTTGTGCACCGCTAATCATAGCTCCATGCCCCACTAACAAAACAGGCTTTTTAGACTTCGCTAACAGTTCGGCGGCTTTTTTTACCAAATCTTCGTCGGCTCGTTCAGGGATTTTATATCCAGGTAAATCCACAGTATCTACAAAAGGAGCTGTGCAAACTCCTGAACTAACATCTTTAGGCACATCGATTAGTACTGGGCCAGGCCTTCCTGTGCGAGCAATATGAAAAGCCTCTTTCATTACTCGAGGTAAATCATTGCTGTCTTTAGTTAAATATGAGTGTTTAACTATGGGGAAGCTCATGCCAGAAGTGTCACACTCCTGAAAGGCATCTAAGCCTAAGCTAGGAGTAACTGTTTGTCCAGTTATAACAATCATAGGCACCGAATCCATTTGAGCGGTGTAAATTCCAGTCAATGTATTGGTGGCTGCAGGGCCTGAAGTAACTATAACAACGCCGGGTTTTCCAGTTACGCGGGCATAGCCATCGGCCATGTGTGTAGCCCCTTGTTCGTGCCTAGATAAAATAAGTTTGATAGAAGAGTCTAAAATAGCGTCATATATAGGTATAACCGCACCCCCTGGGTAACCAAAGACTACCTCTACGCCTTCGCGTTTGAGGGCTTCAATGATTACTCTGGCGCCATCTATATGGATTGTACTCATGTTTGGTCCTTTGTTTGCTTTTGATTTATCATGTAAATATAAAATATTTATGCGGTAAAGGGAGGGGTTAAGGTTAAAATGTTGATAATTAAACACTTTTTAAGTAAGGAAGGTTAAAATGATTGATAAAAATGACAATATAGCTCCACGGGAAAAGATTTTGCAGCAAGGTGTTGCTCAACTTCGCGATTTTGAGTTGATTGCAGTGGTTTTAGGAAGCGGTAGTCGAGGGAATGATGTGTTTAATATTGCAAAGGAGGTGTCTTTGTTGTTGAGTCGCTTGGGTAAAGCACCTAAAATAGAAGATTTGTTGTGTGTTTCTGGGGTTGGGGTGGTTAAAGCTTGTCAAATTTTGGCGTGTCTTGAGTTGTCTCAGCGTTTTTTGTTATCGACTTCGGCTAAAATAGTAACAAAACCTGAAGATTTAGTTCCTAGTCTAGCTTTTATGAAAGGCTTACGGCAAGAAAGTATGGTGGTGGTGTGTTTTAATGGTTCTAATCAAATATTAGGCATACATCGGCTGACTATGGGCTTAGCCAATCAAACGCAAATTCACAATCGCGAAGCTTTTGCTGCAGCTATACAGGATCGCGCTTTGGGGGTTATTTTTGCTCATAATCATCCATCGGGGAGCTTAAAGCCTAGCTTACAAGATTTAGAATGCACAAAAAACTTGGTACAATGTGGTGAAATTATAGGCATTCCAGTTTTAGATCATATTATAATATCGCCTAGGGGGTGGAGTAGTATCAAAGAATCTTATCCTCATATATTTTAGTTAAGTTCTTTTTATGACTTAACCTAAAATTAAAATATTGTTAAATTGTATTTAAAGCTGTTTAAAAAAAATTCTGTCGGAGGAGTTTAGATGAAGCGGATATTATTTGTGCTAGCCTTGGCAATTTCTTTTGGTCAAGCTAGTCTTAATAAAGATGGAATGCTAGGAGTTAATCGCACTTTTTCTGCGCAAACTTCTGGGCATTCCAAGTTTGGTGTAGGTTTTTTAGCTGATATAACCATAGATCAGGGTATGTTTGGCACTGTAAGCAGAGTGAATCCCCTTGGTAACGGAGAAGATTTACATCCTGTACAACTTATAGACTCAACTCATATAACTACATGTGAAGGTGAGCAATGCTATAACCTAAAGGGCTCAACCATTGACGGTGTTACTGGTGCTGGCGCCAACTTCTTTATGTCGCTTGGCCTAAGTGATTACTTCGATTTGTCTATATCTTTGCCTATATACCACGAGTCATATAAGCAGACCGGGCAATGGGCCTATATGCACAGAAGCGGTAAATATGAGTTTGTTGAAAATAGTCCGGTTTATGGCATTAGTAAAACTGGAATTGGAGATTTACGCCTCAATGCAAAGTTCCGTGCCCCTATGCCCGAAGATAATTTAATTGATTTGGCATTGTTCTTGGGTGGAACTATAAGTATGAGTAGTGAAAGAGGGCTATGGGTGCGTGAAAGTGAATATTTAGGAACCGCTAATAGTAATTTAACTACTGGTTTTGGTATGCCTGAGCATTCGTGGAAAATCGGTGCTGCAGCCACTTTTGATTTCCGTAATATAGATAATGGTTTTCCTTTGTTGGCACATTTCAACTTCGGTTATAGGTCCCCACTAAAGGATTATCCAAAGATTATGCATATAGCTGGAGCAGTGGAATTGTTCCTTATCGATTATTTTAGTGTATTCGGCGAAATTTATAAAGAAATGCCAGAAGGTGCCCCGGCCAATGAAATTGATGTTATGGAAATCACCTTTGGAGGCGCTATACATACAGGAATTGGTTTGGAAATATATGTGGCTGCCCATTCATTTATGGGTAATGCGAGCAAATTTGCCAATCTAATGGGGGGGCAAAATAGAGAAAGAGTGGTTTTGTATCAAGGTCGCACTATGCCCAATTTATATGGTATGGTTGGTCTAACATGGCACGGTTTCCTTACACCACAAGATGATTATGACGATGATTATTACTACCAAGAACCTGTGGTGCTAGAAAAAGTTGTGGAACATCACAATACCATTATTGAAAGAGATACAGTGGTTCAAGTGGAGACTAAAGTAGATACAGTAGTTCAAGTGGAAACTAAAGTTGACACCCTAGTGGAAACTAAGGTGGATACCTTGGTGCATATTCAGACTGACACTCTAACTAAAATCGATACTCTAGTGGAAACTAAAGTTGATACACTTGTGCAAATCCAAACCGATACATTGGTAATCCGTGATACTTTAATGATAGAAAAAGAAGCTGTAGTTATTATGCACGGCGTGAACTTCGCTACTGGCTCTGCTGATTTAACCACGGAAAGTTTTGAAAAGCTCGATGAAGTAGCTGCTACTTTAAAAAATTCCCCTGGCGTAGTGCTCGAAATCAGTGGACATACAGATGATAGAGGGTCGTCAGCCATAAATGATAGGCTTTCTCGAGAACGGGCGGAGTCTGTGGTGCGTTATATGGTGTCCCAAGGCGTTCCTCAAGAACAACTGTCCTCTGTGGGTTATGGAAGTTCTAGGCCTGTGGCTTCTAATAGGACTGCTGAAGGTAGAGAAAAGAACCGTCGCATAGAGATGAAGAGATTAGAATAGAAAAAAGAAAAAGCAAAAGGCTGCTAAGTTATCTTAGCAGCCTTTTTTATTTGCAAAAAAATAGATAAATGATTGTAAATTGTGTAAATACTTAGAGTTCTACGATAGAGTCTTTTTTAGCTACAATAGCTTTGTGAGCTAAACCTATGAACATACCGTGTTCTAAAAGACCAGGGATATTTTGCAGTTTATCGGATAATGTGGCAGGGTTTTCGATGTTGGGAAATTTAGCGTCGGCAATGAGATTGCCACTGTCAGAAATCACTGGACCGTCTTTGCGCAATCCTTGGCGTACGGTAAAATCTCCCCCTAATTTTTGGATGCGGCTTTCCACTAAACCCAAAGCGCAGGGTAATAGTTCTAAGGGAACAGCGAAGTTCTGACCTAATTGTGGCACTAATTTGCTTTCGTCGGCGATAATCACGAACTTTTGTGCTAAAGTAGCCACGATTTTTTCCATCAAATGCGCTGCACCACGGCCTTTGATTAGATTTAACTGGGGATCAATTTCATCAGCACCATCCACAGCAATGTCTAAAAAACTGGTTTGCCCTAGATCTTGGAGCAATATATTGTGTTTTTGGCAAATCAAAGTAGAAGACCAAGAGGTGGAAACCCCAGTTATATGCATGCCTTCTGTTTTGATGCGATGAGCCAGGTGCTCAATGAAAAAATTTACTGTGGAGCCAGTACCGATTCCCACTAAATCTCCAGATTTAACCATGTTTGCAGCTTTTATTGCTGCTTGCTGTTTGAGTTTGTCTGCTGAGCTCATAGTTTCCTATATCAATTAAAAATCTTTCCAAAAATTAGTGAAGTCATCATCTTCGTCATCGTCGTGTTCAGGGTAACCCTGTTCAACTTCTTGAAGGGTAGCAGCTTCAACGCTAATTATTTCTACCACAAAAGTTAAATCCATTCCAGCAAAAGGATGATTGGCATCTAAAATAACACTTTCTTCTCGTATTTCCTTTAAAATGCAGATTTCTATGTCGTCATCAATGGTGTGGTTGATAATTTCAGCGGGATCGTCAGGGATATTCCAGTCTTCTTGGGGAAAGTCCGTGCGTAACATTTCTATTTCCATACCCAGCCATAATTGTCCAATATCTTGCAGTTCGTCTTTAGGAACTTCTAAAATGTTTTTGGGTTCTTGCTTGCCATAAGCATCTTCTGCTTTAAGAGACACTACAACAGTTTCTCCAACGGGGAGACCTTTTAATGCTTCTTGTAGTTTTAGCGGCACATAGTTTGAAACTCCCTGAATATACAAAACAGGCTGGAAAGGGGGAATTTCCTCGAGTATTTTGCCATTTTTATCTTTTAATTGATAAGCAATGGTTATTTTTAACTTATCTTCAACCTTGTTCATTAGAATTTAAATATAACTAATGTAAAATTCTAATTTTGCTAAAGAGAGATAAAATGAAAATACTTTTTGTTTGTTTAGGAAATATTTGTAGATCACCCGCTGCAGAGGGTGTGGCTAGGGTGGTCGTCAAAGAATTAGCAGAAGAAATTACTTTTGATAGCGCAGGCTTAGGAAACTGGCATATTGGCAAGCCGCCTCATAAACCCATGCGTCAAGTAGCTGCAGAAAAGGGTTATCCCATTGATGATTTGAGCGCACGCCAAGTAAAAAGTACTGATTTCCAGGAGTTTGACTGGATTGTAGCCATGGATTCTTCGAATTTAGAAGAGTTAAAGCGTTTAAAAGATTTGTATGGTGGTAAAGCCCAATTATCGATGCTACTTGACCCCAAAAATCATGGGCAAAAAGATGTCCCCGACCCTTATTACGGCGATATGGACTTGTTTTATGAAAGTTTTGGACTTATTGAGCGGGCTGTTCCTGATTTTTTGCGTAAATTGTAGGGATATTTATGATATACGGTATTTTTTCTGATATACATGCTAACTTGTCTGCTTTAGAAGCTGTGGAAAATTCCATGGCTGAACATGGTGTAGAAAGGCGTGTCTGTTTAGGGGATTTAGTGGGCTATTGTGCCGATGTGGAAGAATGTGTGCAGCTCACTGCGAAGATTAGTGATATATGCGTGATGGGGAATCACGATAGCGTAGCTGTTAAGCGAGAATCATCTATGCATTTTAACCAATATGCACGCTATGTTATAGAGTGGACCCAACAAAACCTTTCTGAAAGTGCTATTAATTATCTTAAAAGCTTAGCTTATATGGTAGAAGAAGGTGATATCTGTTTTGTGCATGCTTCACCCAAATCCCCCGCAGATTGGTACTATATAGCTTCCTTAGATGAAGCCATGGATGCTTTTGAGTTTTTTACTACTAAATATTGCTTTGTGGGCCATACCCATAACCCTGTTATAGTGGCATTAGATGATGGCTTTCCCCAAGTTATAGAAGAAGACTTTTATCAAGTCCAAGGCTCAGAACGTTTGCTTATAAATGTGGGCAGTGTTGGTCAACCTAGGGATAGAGATGCCCGAGCAAGTTGGTGCTTATTTGATAGTGAAAAAGAAACTATACGCATTGTACGGGTTGAATACGACATTTCAATCACTCAAAAAAATATGCGTAAAAGAGATTTCCCCATATTTCTCATAAAAAGATTGGCAGAAGGTCGTTAAATATGTTGCGTATAGTTGTAGATAAACATTCTGGAGAACAGCGTTTAGATCGTTGGATGCGCAAACAGTTGCCGCATTTAAGTCTGAGCTTTATTTTTAGCATATTGCGTAAGAAAAGGGTTCGCGTTAATGGCAAGGTTTATAGAGGAGCAGAGTATGTACAAGTGGGGGACGAGGTTTGTATTTATGAAAATATAAGTGCTGCGCCTAAAGTTTCCACTAAAGATTCTTGGGGTAATAGAAAAATACCTAGCAATTTGAATTTTTTAATTCAAAACCCTGATTGGGTAGTGATAGACAAGCCTTCTGGTATGGCATCTCAGCCAGGTAGTGGCATTCCCCAAGGAGAATCTGTGGTAGAATGGTTGCAGGTATGGGCACAAAATCAGGGTATAGATTTTAAGCCAGCTTTGGTGCAACGCTTAGACCTAGAAACTAGCGGGGTAATCTTAGCTGCGCTAAGTGGAAAAGGAGTGCGGGAGCTAAACACTTTAATGCGCCAGCACAAAGTGCAAAAAGAATATTTGGCTTTGGTAAAAGGAAAGTTAAAATGCCCCCGCGGAAGCATTAATTTAGCACTAAATCGCCAAGATTCTGCCCAAGGGGCAAAAATGCAAGTGGGGGAGGGCAAAGATTCTTTGACAAAGTACCAGTTGGAACGCAGTTACGGTGATTATAGCTTGGTGCGCATCAAATTAATTACTGGACGCATGCACCAAATCCGCGCACATTTTGCGCATATTGGGCATCCCTTGCTTGGCGATAAACGCTACGGTGATTTTGCCTTAAACCGTGAGTTTCAAAAGGAATTTGGCTTGAAAAGATTGTTTTTGCATGCCAATATGCTTATTTGGGACTGGGAAAATAAAAGGCAAGAGAGCATTAGTGCCTTGCCTTTAGAGCTTAAAGATGTTTTAGCCAAATTACGGCAAAATCTAAGACGAGCCTAAAACTCGTCTAAGTGAATCATATCTTCTTCTACGCCCAGATCCCAAAGCATTTTTTTCACCGCAGAACACATCATGGGAGGACCGCACATATAGTATTCGCAATCCTCTGGAGCGGGATGATCTTTTAAATATTGCTCAAAAAGCACTTCGTGAATGAATCCCGTATAGCCTTCCCAGTTATCTTCGGGGAGGGGAGATGAAAGAGCTACATGGTAGCTAAAGCTGGGGAATTCGTCGGCGATGGCTTTGAAATGATCGTCGTAGAACATTTCGCGCTTGGAACGAGCGCCATACCAGAACGAGGTTTTACGAGGGGTACGGTTGGTTTGGAATTGGTCAAAAATATGCGAGCGCATGGGAGCCATTCCTGCACCACCACCGATGAAAATCATTTCTCGGTCCGTATCTTGCACAAAGAAATCTCCATAAGGACCAGAAACCACCACATCATCCCCGGGTTTAAGGTTAAATATATAAGAAGATGCTAAACCTGGGGGTAAATCCAAGTTAGGAGGGGGAGTGGCTATGCGTACATTTAGCATGATAATATTCCCCTCAGCTGGGTGGTTTGCCATGGAATAAGCCCTGAAAATTGGGGAAGGGTTATGGGCTACATAGTCCCATAATTTATATTGATCCCATTCTGCCCGGAACTCTTCTTCTATATCAAACTCTTTAAAACTTAAATCTTTGTATGCGGGAACATCTATTTGTACATATCCCCCAGATTTAAAGTCAAGAGTTTCTCCATCTTGAATCTCTAAAATTAATTCTTTAATATAGGTGGCTACATTATGATTAGAGCGTACTTTGCATTTAAATTGCTTGATATTAAAGATTTCATCGGGAATTTGCAATTTTAAGTCGTTTTTAATTCGCACTTGGCAAGAAAGTCGCCAATTATCTTTGGCTTCTCCACGGGTTACATGTCCGGTTTCTGTGGGGAGAATTTCGCCTCCACCTTCTAAAACTTGGCATTTGCACAAACCGCATGTTCCTTGTCCGCCACAAGCTGCAGGTAAAAATATATCATGCTCAGCCAAGGCGCTCAATAGGTTATCCCCAGGGCTAGCTTCTTTGGTTAGGCTGTCGTCGCCATTGATAAATAACTTAACCTTACCCGCGGGCATTAGCTTGGATTTGGCCAATGCTAGAGCCAATACCATGGCTAAGATTATAACCGTAAAAATTACTACACTAATTAAAACAGACATAGTTTCTCCACTATAACTGAATACCAGCGAAACACATAAAGGCCATGGCCATTAGTCCGCTAGCAATAAATACTAAACCAGTTCCTTGCACACCAGCTGGGGCGTTGGTATAGCGCATTTTTTGTTGAATGCCGGCTAAGCCCAAAATAGCTAACCACCAACCGATACCAGAACCAGCACCGTAAACCATAGATTCGGCAAAATTGTAGTTACGCTCAACCATAAACAAAGCTGCACCTAAAATAGCACAGTTTACCGTAATCAAAGGAAGGAAAATACCCAATGAGTTATATAAAGCTGGAGAAAATCTATCCACTATCATTTCTACTAATTGTACCGCCGATGCAATGACAGCAATAAAGGTTATAAAAGTGAGAAAACTAAGGTCTAAACCTTGCATACCAAAGCGTTCTAAAGCGTTGGGTTTAAGCAAAAACTCATAAATGAGCCAGTTTAGAGGCATGGTGAAAATCATTACGAAAACTACGGCTACGCCTAAACCAAAAGCTGTTTCCACCTTCTTTGAACACGCCAAGAAGGAACACATTCCCAAAAAGAATGCGAGGAGAATGTTTTCTACGAAAATTGATTCTACAAATAAGCTGAGATAGTGTACAATATCCATCTATTTTCCTCCTTGATGGGCTACTATTTCTCTCTGTCCCCAAAATATTAGGCCAATTAAGAAAAATGCCCCAGGTGCTAAGACCATAAGTCCCATATCAGAGTAACCCATATTGTAAAAAGCTTCGGGAATTACTTGAAAGCCTAAGAGTTTACCAGCGCCTAAAAGTTCCCGCGCCCCCGCCACTAAAATAAGAATTACTCCATAGCCTAAGCCATTGGCAATGCCATCGAACATAGAGGGGATTACAGGGTTGGCTAGGGCAAAGGCCTCGGCTCTACCCATAACTATGCAGTTGGTGATAATTAAGCCCACAAATACGCTAAGAGCTTTGGAAGTTTCATAGACAAAAGCTTGAAGTACCTGGTCTATGACTATAACTAAAGTAGATATCACCACTAGTTCTACAATCATGCGAATACTGGAGGGGATAACCTTGCGCATAGCTGAAATAATCATATTAGACAAGGTGATCACCACAGTTAAAGATATAGCCATCACCGTTGCTGCTTTAAGTTGGGTAGTTACAGCCAATGCTGAACAAATTCCTAAAACTTGGAAGAGAATGGGATTATTAGACCATATTCCTTCTTTTAAAATTTCCATATTGCTGGATTTAGCCATTGCTGCGTCCTTTCTTAAAATATTCTTGATAGGTTTTTAAATCTTCTAAAATAAAGTCGTTTACGCCATTGGTGGTCATGGTGGCTCCCGCAATACCATCTACTAAATGGTCAATCATGGGGTCATCAGGTACTACGCTGCCTTTCTTAATTTGCACCGAAACCAAGTTACCTTGTTCATCCATGATTTTTTTGCCTTGCCAGCGCTTTTGGAACCAATCAGTGTCGATATCTGCGCCCAAACCAGCAGTTTCACCATGTTTGTAAAAAGTGATGCCTTTTACGGTGTTAAAATCGTTTTCAAAGGCTAGATAACCATAAATAGTGGACCATAAACCTTTACCCGAAACAGGAATACAAATAGCTTGAACCTGGCCGTTTACCACAGCTTGATAAACCGGTAGCCTTTCCTTTTCATTTTCTTCTAAATCGCTGGGTTTCAAGCCTTCTATGACTTCACCTTGCTTATTAACCACGATTTCTTTTACACTTTTGTCGTAAAGTTCTTCCACGGCTACATCAGACTTCATATCTCCTGAAATTTGTAGTGCCAGCAAGATGTTCTTTTTAACATCTACCCGGAAGTTAAATTCCTGACGAGGTTTTAGCAGTTGCACTGTACCAGCTAATATAAGAGCACTAACAATACTGACTACAAAAGCAAAAATCAGAGCTTTTTGATTTTCATTACGCACGGGCAAGCCTCCTGCGGATATTTAGTTGCAAAATTACCCAGTCTATAAGGGGAGCAAAAATATTCATAAATAGAATAGCGAGCATCATACCTTCGGGGTAGGCAGGGTTTAAAACTCGTATGAGAATGGCTAAAACGCCAATTAAAAACCCATAAATGTATTTACCCAGACTCGTAGCAGCAGCACTCACCGGATCCGTGGTCATAAACACAGCTCCAAATGCAAAACCACCCATTACCAAATGATAGTACCAAGGTAAATTCATAAAGGCCAAGGATGTTTCCGATCCAAATAGGTTAAATACTATGCCCATAAAAGCTCCACCCACAATGGTGCTGAGCATAACTTTGTAAGATGCTACTCCAGTTATGAGCAGAATTAGTGCTCCAATTCCAAAGGCAATAACGCTAGTTTCTCCAATGGATCCTGGAATGGTTCCTATAAGCATATTTTTAAAATTAAATCCGGCTTCGCTAAGCTGTTCTACCACATTGGTTCCTCTAGGGGCAGTGGCGGCGATGGCTAAAGGCGTAGCTCCTGAATATCCATCTACCAATTGTTCTTTGTGAGCTTCAATGGCTCTCCAAACATTGTCTCCAGATATTTTGGTGGGATAAGAAAAGAATATAAAAGCGCGAGCGGTTAGAGCGGGGTTGAGGAAGTTAAATCCTGTGCCTCCAAATACCTCTTTGGCAAAAATCACTCCAAAAGCTGTTCCCACACCAATCATCCACAAAGGTATTTCTGCAGGCATGGTCAAAGGGATAAGCATCCCTGTTACCAAAAAGCCTTCGTTGACTTCGTGGTTGCGAATTAGGGCGAAAATAAACTCTATTCCCAAACCCACCGCATAGGAAACCACCAGTTGGGGGATTAATACTTTTGCACCTATAAACATGGCGTTTAAAAAAGAGGCATCTAAACCCACCACGCTGTTGATGGTTTGCATCCCTGTGTTCCACATTCCAAAAAGCACAGCGGGAATCAAGGCTAAAATCACCGTGGACATCAGTCTTTTCGAATCCAGGCTATCGCGGATATGCACCTTGCTCTCCGTAACCAAAGCAGGAGTGCGTGCAAAAGTGTCAAAAGCTTCTACCGCACGGTGCATTTTCTCTAAAGGTTGCCCTGGCTGACTGAGTTCATTTAGTTTATCTAAGGGTTTTTCTAAAATTTTAGCGATAAAATTCATGGATTAACCCTCCTTTTCCAAGATATTTAGACCTTGACGCACAATTTCTGCCACTTCTACTTTAGAAGGACAGGCAAAGGTGCATAGCGCCACATCTTCGGGGGCGAGTTCCAGTAACCCGAGCTTTTCCATTTCGTCGATATCCTCAGCTATAATGGCTTTGAGTAAAAAACCCACTTCAATATCGTGGGGGACAAAGCGTTCATAGTTTTCTGTTAAAATAATGGCTCTTTCGCCACCGTTTAGGGAAGTATTTAAGTTCCATTTCTTATTTCCAAAAATTTTGGAAGCAAAAAGCCTAAAGGTGGAAAAACTTTTGAATCCTGGGCCAGTCCAATGCTGATCTTCACTGATATAATGCTGCTGCCCACCTTCGGGAATGCAACTGATTAGACTGTCGTAAAAACCCACGAAACCCTCTTTACCAATGGAGTTTCCAGTAAGCACATTACCAGAGATAATTCGGGTGTCCTCCCATTGAATCTCAGCAAAATCAGCCACGGCACTATGGCGAGTAATGGTAAAATATTGCTGACGCAATGCCTTGCTGCCTGCCACTGCCACTATGGTTTGAGTAGGGGTAATCCCTTTGCTAATAGCTTCGCCAATAAGTGCTGCGTGTTCTGCAGTTAGGTACCAAACCACATCTCCGCGATTAAGAGGAGAAACTTTGGCAATGTGTGTGCCAATCAAGCCTGCGGGGTGAGGGCCATCAAATTTTTGATGTTGCACGCGTTGATATTTTTCAAAGCTCTGATCTTTAACCGCACTGTCCAAATGTATGTCTTTGCAAAAGCGTTTGAGAATATCTATGCCTTTTTGCAAAAACTCTTGGTGGTTTTGTAAAATCACCGCCTGTTGGGCCGCTAAAGGTGCCGTATCCATGGCGTTAATAAAGATAGCTTTGGGAAGCTTATTAAAATCGGCGACTTTTTCAAAAGGTCTTTGGCGTATCAGAGGCCAAACCCCCAAAGCTTTGAGCTTTGCACAAAGCACTTCTAGTTCTATCCCGTGAATCTGATCATCGGAGAGAGCTCCGTGCTCCACCGCTGAGTTTTGCCCGTCTGATTCAATTTCTACACGAAGCAAAGCTCGGCGTTCTCCACGCACAATGGCTTTGACTTTACCAGAAACCGTAGAGGTCAAAATTAAAGATTCATCTTCTTTGGCAACTAAAACAGGGCTTCCGATTTGTACATCGTCCCCTTCATTAACGGCTAGTCGCCAGGCAATATAAGGAAAATCTTGAGGCTGTAAGGCAATGGTCTTTGCAGCAGTGAAAGTCTCAACGCGAGCTTCGGCAAGACCATCTAACGCAATATCCAGTCCTTTTTTGATATAGTGTATGGACAAGAAAAACTCCTAGTAGGGTGATTCGACCAAAATTTACTTATAATCTAGTAAAAAGTTGTTAAAAAACATACCAAATTAAGCTTAAAATTCCCCAAGGAATATAACCTCTCGTTCCAAAACTATAGAACTATGAGTTTTAACTTTGGCGATAACCTTTTCTGACAAATCCCATATATCTTGGGCGGTGGCTCCGCCTAAATTTACAATGAAATTGGCATGCTTATGCGAAACTTGAGCTTTTCCCATTTGCAAACCTTTGAGGCCAGCTTTTTCAATAAGTGCGCCGGCAAAATTGTTTTTTGGCCTTTTAAACATAGAACCTGCGTTGGGAAGCTCAATGGGTTGTTGATCTTTGCGTTTTTTTAGATTCTTTTGCATAATTTTGCGCAAATCTCTTCCTGAATTAAGGGTTAGTGCCATTTCTACTTCTAAAATCCACTCATGGTTTTGGGTGAAGATGCTATTTCTATAAGCAAAGTTGCATTCATGGTTTTGTCGTTTTATCACTTGGCCTCGGGAGTTTAAGCTAGTTACACTGGTGATAATTTGTTTTAGTTCTTGGCCATAAGCACCTGCATTTATATAGGTGCCGCCACCTACGGTTCCAGGAATCCCTGCCAAAAGCTCAATTCCTGATAAATCAGTCTTAATAGCCTCAGCTACAACTTTATTTAACAAACAACCCGCCTGAGCTTTGATTTTGTTTCCAGATATTTGCCATTGACTAAAACTTTTGCCCAAGTGAATAATTAAGCCGGGAAAACCTCGGTCAGAAACCACCACATTAGAACCTTTGCCTAAAATAAAAACAGGTAATTTTTGTAGTAGAGTCCAGCTGTGCAAGGCTTTTATTTCATCGATACTTTGTGGTTCAGCAAAATATTTTACAATTCCGCCTACTTTAAAGGTAGTCCATGGTTTTATGGAAATATTTTTTCTAACAAGACTTGTAATCACACTATAAATTTAGTTATAATCATAATAGATATGTCGAAAAAATTACCCCTGGGAACTTTCGAAAATTTTAAGCGGATAATTTCCATTACCGCGGTGGCTGAGGCATTGGGGTTAAAACCTAAAAATGGCAAATTTCGTTGCTTTGAACCTACTAGGCATAGTCATGGTGATAGAACCCCCAGTGTTTCTATTTCCGAAGAAAAAGGCTTGTACCGTTGTTGGGTTTGTCCCGATGTAAAGGGCGATGTTATAGATTTGGTGCGGCAAAATTTGAACTATTCTTTTAGAGATGCTTTGAGTTGGTTAAGTGAAATGTATCCCCATGCTAGCCAATATTTACCTGATAATCTTTATGCGCCTGGCAAAAAAGTAGTTTATGAAAAGCCTGATATAGATGAAATTGTTAGCAATGACCCTGAAACTCTTATGCCTGCCCATTGGCGTGAAAAAACCATTTTAAAATTTTTGAAAATGTTAGCGCCCATCGAAAAAGCTGATTCCCAAGGACAACTAGCTGCGCAAAAGTATTTGATGAAACGGAAAATCTTTGCTAAAACTGCAAAAACTATGCGTTTGCGTTGGGTGGATGATTACGGTCGTATTAACGAAACCATGCAGAGGAATTTCTCTCGGGAGCTTTTATTTTCCACAGGATTGATTAATGAAAAAGGCAATTTGCGATTTTATAAACATCCTTTGATTATTCCTTATTTGGATGCTGAATTTAGACCTTTGCATTTTCAGGCAAGAGCTTTGGATCCTACTATAAAGCCTAAAGAATTGAGTTTAAAAGGAAAAATACCCGTTCCTTACAACAGTGCTGTTCTAAATGGAGAACCTGGTTGGGTTTATTTGTGTGAAGGCCCCATAGATGCCTTAACACTTATAGAACAAGGTTTTGCTGCTGTGGCTGTGCCAGGAGTGCAGCATCTAAAAGCAGAATGGGTGCATAAATTTAAAAACAAAAAAGTCAAGGTTTGTTACGACAATGATGTTGCAGGAAATCAAGCTGCCACTAGAGTGATTGAACAGTTTAACCAAGAAGGCATAAAAGCTGAGCGCTTAGACTTTTTACCCGATGGCAGCGATATTAATGATTGGTTTACGCAAAATAACAACTAAGAAAGCATAATTTGTTCGAGTTCTAAAGGGCTAACAGCTTTGCCATTGCGGTAGGCGCGCATATTTCCCCCAGAAATTTCATCAATTAGAGCAATGTGTTGATCTGCATCTACGCGACCAAATTCAAACTTAATATCGTAAAGTTCCAAGTCTTTTTTAGCCATTTCTACGCGGATAATTTCTCCGATTTCTTTGGTCATTTTCACTAAAGTTTGATATTCTGCTTTAGACATTATATCTAGCATTTCTAAAGCTTCGTCGGTGATCAAAGGATCGTTGCGCTCATCATCTTTTAAAGTAACCTCTACCAAAGCGGGGAGCTTATAACCTTCTTGGCAATAAAGCCCATAGCGTCGCAAAAAGCTACCCACCGCGCGATAACGCAAAATTACTTCTACACCTTTACCAAAAGCTTCTGCTTTTTTTACGGTCATGGTGGTGTTTTCAAAGTCTGCGGAGATAAAATGCGTGGGGATTCCTGCGGCATTAATCTTTTCAAAAAAGAAAGTGCTGAGCTTGAGGCCAGACTTTCCTGCCCCTTCCATAGTTAAACCCACAGTATTGGCGCCAGGGTCAAAAACGCCATCGCTACCAGTAACATCATCTTTAAATTTCAAAATTACCGTGCCATTGTCCGCAAAATAAACATCTTTAGTTTTGCCTTCAAATTTTAATTGCATATATTACTCGTTAGTTGTAAAATTATGATAAAAGTAAAATAAAAAACATATAGTGTAGGAGTAGTCAGTGAAAATTAAGCTTTTTCCTTTTGTATTAGTGCTTTTAGTCAACTTAACTGTGGCTAAAGAAGTGTTTTTAGATTCACGGGACAGTACGGAATACCCTGTGGTTAAAATTGGCAAACAACACTGGATGGCCAAAAACTTAGCTTATTTGCCAGAAGTCAGCTTAAAAAATGTAGAATCTGATACTTCGGCTATGTACTATATCTATAACGGAAATACCGAAGTTGTGGCCACCGCTAAACAAGAAAAAGCATATCAAAGTTGTGGTGCGTTGTATAATTGGATATCAGCCCAAACTGCTTGTCCTGAAGGTTGGCGTCTGCCCAACGATGCCGATTGGAATGAATTAATAGCTTTTGGTGGTGATAGCATTGGCTACAAGCTAAAAAGCAAAGACGATGGTAGGGGAGGAGACCTTTTTGGCTTCAATGCAACCCCTAGCGGCAGTTATAGTCAAGAGGGATTTTATGATGGAGGCTACAAAGCCAGTTGGTGGAGTGCCAGTGCTTTGGATGACTACAACGGAAATTACTATCACTTAAGTTATGACAGTGATAAATTCGTCAGATATCAGGTTAGTAAAGCCAATGGTTTTTCGGTACGCTGTATTAAAACCAGCACTAAAACCCAAAAACCATAAAATTAGGTGTTTTAAAACGGTTTTTTAAACTGTTGATTTTAAGGTCAACACTAAGGTCAACGAAGTTTGTTTTAGTTGGCTTTTGCATATATATTTGTTTTATGGGTCTAAAGCAAAATCCAGATATATATAAATACACCGATTATCGCGCATTTTTGCGTGATTGGTTTGAAGCCTATAAAATGGATTCAAGTTATATGAGTTATCGCTATTTATCTCGGCGCACAGGAGTAGATGCGGGGTATTTAGCTCATGTTTTTCAAGGAAACAAGCATTTATCAGATAAAGCGGTGAAGATTTTTGCCGAATATTTAGAATTTGATAGCAATGCTAGTCGCTATTTTGCTGCCATGGTGCTATTTAACAAAGCTCGCCGTGAAGAAGACATACGCGATCGTTTCAACAAACTTATGTCATTGCGAGATTCTGATGCTCGAATATTAAACCAACAGGAATACCGCTATTGGATGCACTGGTATATACCAGCGGTGCGCTTAACTCTGCTAACCGAAGATTTCACTGGAGATTTTAAACATTTGGGGCAGCGAATTACCCCACATATTACTGCAGCTCAAGCCAAAGAAGCGGTGCAGGTATTGTTAGATTTAGGACTAGTGGTTTTGCGTGATGATGGGGTTTACGAAGTGCAAGATGCGCATCTTTCCACCGGAGATGAGTGGACCAGCGCAGCCATTAGGGAATTTCAATCTAAAACTTTGCAGTTAGCCCAAAACAGTTTGCGTAACCATCCCCCAGAAATCAGGGAAATAGCCACCCTTAGTTTAGCTGTTCCCAAAGAAGAAATAGCCACTTTGCAAGAAATGATGCGAGATTTTCGCTCCAAAGTGGCTAAATGGGCCGTGGCCATGGATAGTTCGGACTATGTAATGCAAATGAATTTATCGTGTTTTCCCATAAGTGTTTTTAGCGAAGATGTGGATGCTTTTAAAAAGAAAAAAAAGCGAGGCAAAAATGCATAAATGGTTTTTGTTTTTCTTTTTTGTCATTCTTAGCTCCTGTTCCGATAAGGTGGCTGGGCGTGGGGGAGTAGATGAAACTTCTAATGGTATCCACGCTTATGTTACTGATGAAAATGGCAATGGTGTTGCCTCTGCTATGGTGATATTGCGTCCTGTAAATTACTTGGCACAAAATAGCATGGCTTTGCAAAACTTGGATTTGGGGATATATAATGGCACCACTGATGAATACGGGCATTTTCACATAGATACTCTTGTCCCTGGTGAATATATACTCGAAGTGCGTGCACCGGAGCTTGGAACTTTGACTAAGTTAGTAGTAGAAAAAGCCACTTTGCAAGATGTTTTGGCTGATACCATATCTTTGCAAAAATACGCATCTTTAACGGGGAAGGTTGACCTAGCTCCAGATATGCCCTATGCCCGGGTGGCAATATTGGGAATGGATAGAGTTGTGCATACGGATAAAGAGGGTAATTTTAGCATTGATGGAGTGCCTTCAGGAGATATAATCACTGTGGTTTTAGCTGCCACCGAAGATAAAATATTAGGCGAGTTAGCTTTAAATATAAATCCTTCCGAAGAGCTAAGCATAGGTGGATTTATCAGTTCGCCTTCTTCTTTAGATGAATGGAAATACAGTGCAGACATAGCCATAAACACTCAAGATTTAACTAAAGATTTGCAAAATTACAGTTTTCCCATACATTTTCGTGGTGGGGATTTTCCCGTAGGTTCTTCTTTGACTGGAGCAGATTTGCGTCTTTACGATGCAAAAGAACAAGCTGTGGAGTTTGCAGTGACCCATTGGAGCCCCTCTACCCGTGAGGGGACTATTTGGGTGCGTTTAGATAAAATTAAGGCAAGCGATGCTATAAATTTAAAACTCTATTGGGGAAGACCAGGAACTTTGTCTTTAAGTACTCCAGAAAATGTATTTGACACAGCGCAATGGGCGGCGGTGGTGCCTTTGCAAAACTCTTTTGTAGATGCTGAAGGTGATTTGCGCACTCCGGTTTATGCCACTGGATCAGTGCCTGGTTTGGTGATAGGTACTGATGGCTTTCCTCCGGAGTTTTCAGCTTCAGGAACTTGGTTCGATGGCTTGGAGCAGGGAGTGGGCATCCACGGTTTTCCTCTGGATTTTGGTCGTGAAAATTATACAGTGCAAATTTGGCTACGCCCTGAACTTGAGGGGGGAATTTGGCTAAGTCGAGATAATAAAGCTGGGGGTAACTGGAATCATTCTGAAAGAGCTTTTTATTTAGGTGGAGATTTTTCTATCAACGCTAATCGTGGCTTGCAACCCACGCAAATTACTCATGGAAGCCCTTACAATACTTATGCGAGAGCAAAGGATTCAGTGGCTTTGCACGAATGGGTGCATTTGGCACTGCGCTGCACTACTTGGAACGAAGATACTTTGCAGGCCCAATGGTATATAAACGGGCAAGCTGTGAAAACCAATAATGATTTGGTATTGTCAGAGCCAGATAAAATGCGCGATACCTTGTATATAGCCACGGAAATGTTTGAGCGTTCATTTTTGGGAGATATTTACCAATTACAGATTGCCAAAAAAGCATTGGATCCAGCTCGCATAGCTTTTGATGCTTTGATCCAACGACCAAACAACCCTTTAATTTCTGTGAAATTTTAAAAAAGTTTGATTTAATTCATTGTTTTTTAAAATATATGTTATATATAATATATATTAAAATTTATCTAATTAAGAGGAGTTTCCATGAATAAGAAGCCTGTATTTATTTTTATATCTATTTTGTTTTTACTAGCTCTAAGCTCTTGTGAAATAACCGTAGTTGATAATTCAACTCGTGATTGCGAAACTTACGGGTATGGGTATGTAACTGTTGATAATAAAACTTCAGATCCTTATGATGTTTATTTAGATGGTTATAGAGAGTTTACAATTCAAGGAAGAACGAGTAAAGAGATTGAAGTAGACGAAGGCACTGCCTATTTTGAAGCAGAGCAATTAAGTGGTTACTTGCTATGGCCTACAGAAATTGATAAGAGAATAAATGTCAAAGCTTGCTCTGAATATGATTTTATAATTAGAGAATAGTGCCAATAGATATCATTTTTATTATAAACAGCGTTCCTTTGGGCGCTGTTTTTTTATATCTAGGTTTAAAGCTTGAATTTTATTAAGTTAAAATTCAGACGGTGACATTTATTGAGGAGTGCGCAGTAATGCATAGAATTACCAACCCTTTGCTGATTAAAATGCTCAATGAGCCTTTGGCTTTTAGCGATAAAGATTTTGATGACTTAATAGCTAGCTATTTGTTGGACAATAAAAAATACGCTGTGCAAAAAGCTTTTGATGATTTCCGTCAATGTATTAGGCATATTTATGATATAAATGAGGATCGTTTAAAAGAAACTTCGTGCGCAAATACAGGAATCATGGGGGTGTTAAATAAGCGCAGTACAGATAAAAGGCAAAAGAAATATTTTAAACGCATTGCAAATCAAAAAACCTCACAAAAGTATGTGAAAATATATGTAGAAGGGGATTCTTGGTTTTTATTTCCGCTTTTTGTCAAAGATATAGTGGATTGGCTTAGCAAAAATCCTCATTATCTGCTTTATTCTGATGCCTATGGCGGAGATTGGCTCACCAATATTATTTATGAGGGTCAATATATAGAAGCTTTGACTGTACACGACCCCGATGTTTTTTTGATAAGTGGAGGCGGTAACGATTTGGTGGGAAACGAACGCCTTGCGGTGATGGTAAGTGGCAAAGCGCAGCAAAAGTCCAAGCACACCCCAGAAACTTTAGCCGATATTAGTGATGCCAGCCAGCGGGAACTTATTTTATTGGCACAACCCTATATAACCAAAGATTTTTATAGCTTTATTTGGACTTTGAAAGCCCAATTTACCATGCTTTTTAAAGGGATATATGAAAACACCACAAAGTTTAAAGATATGATTACCATAACCCACGGATATGCCTATCCTTATCCCAAAAAAGGCAATAACTTTAGCTTAGGAACTCCATTGCAACCATTGGTAAATAAGGTGGCAGAAACAGGTAAATGGCTATTTAGACCTTTGATGATTAAGGGGATTTTGGATCCTCGCTTGCAACAAGCCCTGGCCATGACTTTTATTTATGAATACAATGAGATGCTTATCGACTTATCTAAAAAGTTTGCCAATGTGCATCACATTGACTGTCGTGATATACCGCAAAAACAAAGCGATTGGTACGATGAACTTCATCTTAAAAGTCATAAATACAAACAAGTGGCCCAGCGCTATCAGAGCTTAATTGATAGCAAATTTAAGACTTGATTTTGTACTACAACTTGGTAAATACGCGATCTTCGGGCCAACGAGCTTTGGGGAGCTTGGCGTTGAAGTTTTCTACGCTGCCATAACCTATGGCTAAGGCAACTTTGGCATTTAGACCTTGGGCGGGTAAATCAAACTCTGCATCTAAAGCGGCGAAGTCCAAGCCTTCCACAGCTAAACTATCAATGCCTTGTTGGGCTAGGGTAGCCATGGTAAAGCCTAAGTTCAGGTAAATTTGTTGATTAATCCACGCTTGGGTGGCACTGGGATCTTGGCGCAAGATGCTTAAATAGCCCATGCGACCGGCATTGCCCTCAACTTTTTGTTCGGGGAGGGGAAACCTGCCTGCTTGGTCTTCAAGTTCTATTAATTCTTCTAAATATTCATCACTGACTTCTGTTTTGGCACAAAAGATCACCACTAAAGATGAATCGCGCACTTTGGGAAAATTCCCCACAAAAGGAGGAGCTTGCGCACCGCTTTTAAGGCGCTCTTTGCCCTCTTCAGAA
Organism: Fibrobacter sp.; assembly: GCA_012511955.1. Lineage (GTDB taxonomy): Bacteria > Fibrobacterota > Fibrobacteria > Fibrobacterales > Fibrobacteraceae > JAAZFC01. The sequence continues at coordinate 58,204 of JAAZFC010000074.1, forward strand.
GATATCAAAAGGAAATGCCAGGGTTGAGAGTTCACGCTAGAAGGGCTGAGGCGCAAGGTGGCTTCGATGGTGGCGATTTGCTCGGCAGAAAGCTGTTTTTGCTTATCAAAAGCCTTTGTAGCGTGTCTTTTTTGCAAATTTTTGGTTATGTTATTTTGATTGTTCATAACTTTAATATACAAAATTTGTTTTACAAATATTCTAGTAGCTTAAACCATAGCCATATTCGTAAAGAGGTGTTTTTCCATCGCCCACATTAATGGGAATTTGAGACGCTGAAGCTGGCCAACTATGGGGTAATTTTCCCGTGGGAGCATGATCCCCAAATAGCACATCAGCCACCCCTGCACCCTCTGTGCCTGGGAGCCAAGCCACCATAAAAGCATCACTAGCTGTAATCAAAGGGGATATGGGTAAAGGCCTGCCTGTAATAAATACGGTAACTACTTTTTTCCCGGCATTGTGATATTCATCTATTTGTGACAAATAACCCAGGGATTCAATGCTTCTAAATGTAGGGCCACCACCCCAATCGTAGGATTGGAATATTTGACCTTCAAAATCATGTCCGCGGTAATCGCCATACCATTCGGCGTAGGGTTTTTCGCCCACCACATAAACCACTAAATCAGCATCTTGGGCGCTAGAAGTAAATGTAGCAGAGGGAGCCACTTGCTTCATACCGCTTAAAATGTTGGTTCCTCCAGGAAAGCCACTATTGCCTGAACCGCCTTGCCAGCCACGGGTCCAACCGCCGCATTGATAGCCAATATTTTCTGCAAAAATCCCAGTTACAAACACTTTAGCGTTTTTAGAAATTGGTAAAATACCAGATTCGTTTTTTAAAAGCACCATGCTTTTGCGCACGGCTTCCCGGGCAATATCCCGGTGGGCAGAAGCGCCAATTAAAGCTGATTTACTGCGATATTCTGATGGTCCATTGGGGTTATCCATGCGACCAGCCCTGAACTTGGCGCGTAAAATACGGCGCACCGCATCGTCAATTCTGTTTTGAGAAACATCGCCGGAATTAACCAAGGATTTTAAAGTGCTGCTAAAAGATCTGTAGGAGTCTGGAACCATGCCCATATCTATACCTGCATTGATGGCTTTTCTGATGGATTCTGAAGATGAAGTTCCAGTATTTTGTCCCGAATAATCCCCCGCTTCGCCAGGGGTTCTAGAGTTTTCTATGCCTTCCCAGTCTGCGATAATGTAACCATCAAAAGCCAGTTCGGTTTTGAGCCATCCAGTCATGCGCAAGGAGTCTATGTGTTGATGTACACCGTTAATTTGATTAAAACTGGCCATGACGCTTAAAACCCCTTGCTCTACCACAGCCTCGTAACCAGGTAAATGAATTTCCCGCAGTTCTTGGTCGCTTATGTTCGCATTGCCTCTATCGTAGCCTTTGTCTGTGGAACCATCGGCTAAAAAGTGCTTGGCAGTGGAAATCACACGCCAATCTGCGTTATATTTATCGCCTTGCAAGCCTCGCACCATGGCGGCGCCCATTTCCACAGCTAATTCGGGAGTTTCGCCATAGCCTTCGTAAACGCGACCCCAGCGTTCATCACGGGGTACACCGATGGAGGGAGAAAAGTTTAAATCAATATTGGCTGCCCACATTTCTTTGGCAATGGCTTCGCCAATGCGACGCACTAAAGCAGAATCTCTGGTGGCTCCCAAACCAATATTATGAGGGAAAATCGTGGCTCCGGCAACATCGCCCATGCCGTGGACATTATCTTTACCATAACTTACCGGAATGTTTTTAGACCAAGCTGAATTAGCAAAAGAAGCTAAGTAGCCACCGCCGCCTTGTAGGGCACTGCCCCAGTTAAAACCACCAGAAGAGGTGCCGCCTTCTGCATTTCCTTGGGTCATTTGTCCGATTTTATCGTCTAAACTCATTAAATCCATTACAGAATCGATGCGGGCTTCTAAAGGGTCGGTTTTTAAAACGATATTTCCCAAATCTTTGGCATCTAGGCTTGTAACCGTGAGGGTTTCTGGTAAAAATCCAGCTTTACGAACTAGTAAAAAAGCATTAGATTCTGCACTACTGCGCTGCAAAATACTTGGGGAAAGTGCCCCTTCGGACACTAGTTCTGCAGGGGCGGAATGTTGTCCTTGGTAGTTTAATGAACCCAAGAAAACACGCTCGGAGCCAAATTGCGCAAAAATCATATATATGCCATAAGGAGCTGAATTAAGCAGAGAAAGGGGAGATTTTAACAAGTTTACTCCACTTTGGGCATGAAATACCTGTTCAGCTTGGACTTGGGCTTTAATATCAGTGGCGAGGATTTTTACCGGCTGAGCCTGGGGGAGCCAAAAGGTGAAATTGGCATTTAAAGATAAACTTCTCTTGTGAGGTCTGCTTTTGGTAATATCTATATCAATGTCGGCATTAGCTCCTCCAAAATCAAAATTACCTTGGGCATCGGAGAGAACTCGAGCGTGGGCTATGAGGTTGGTGCCGCTTTTTAGCTGAACTGCGGCATCTTTAATGGAGTTGCCATCATCTGAAAGCACTTTTCCCGATAAATTCACCGGTGCAGCGTGGGCAAATACCCCAACTAAAATCATTGTTAATAAAATCCGCATATAAACTCCATAATTGAACTATACTTAAATATATATTTATCTGATGGTTGCTACAAGCTTCGCGGGGAATAGTAAGCTGCATCAAGATTTGCAGAATTGAAGGAAATACGGCGCTTTCTGCAAACTAACTACTTCTTCATTTTGACGAAGTTTGCAGAGGATCTAAGAGCATGATTTTACCGTTTTGAGAAACTACTATTTTACTGTTTTTTGATTTTTTAAATTCAACCATGCGCTCGTAAGCTAATTCTAGGCCTGCGAGGATTTTCTTGGTTTTTTCTTCAAAATCTTCATTGTCTTTCATAATAATCCTCAATTAGTTGAAACTTTTCTTGATTAATAATTTTGATTGGTCCATCTCTGTTGTCTTTAGAAGCAATCAATTCATGTTTGCCTTGGGAATTGTCGAAAATTAAAGCTTCGTTAACAATGGGAAGATAAATATTAAAAAGATTGCTTATTCCTTTAATATATCTTCGCGCAATTACTTCGGGTTCAATGTTGTGGCCGCCTTCAGCAACACGGATTTTAACTCTTTTTTTGGCCAGCGAAATACTATTCAACCAAAAAAACACCAATGTTACATTGTAATTATCTTTTTGAGCTTTAAGCACAGTATTTCTATAACTTCTAGTTGCTAAAGTTGTTTCAAAAGCGAAGTTTTGGGAGTGATAAAGCAGTTCCTTGACTCTGGTGAGCATTATTTTCCCTGCCTTAAAGGCTACTTTTTCAGGTTGAAAAGGTGACAACCCCTTGGCTATTTCATCTGCATTGACAAACTCTTTGCAGTCCAAAATTTCAGGCAATACGGTGTATGATGCGGTGGTTTTTCCAGCACCATTGCAACCCGAAATAATATAAAGCTGTTTTTTTGTCATCATTTTAAATTTACAAAAATTTCTTGGTTATATGCTTTTACCAGCTAAAAGTCCGGAAGTTCTAAGACTTGTAATCACTCGGGGTCCGTGCTTACAAACACAAAAAGGTGCCTTTTCAAGCACCTTTTTAAAAATACTTTCAAGTTGTTTTATTCAGCAGGGTTATCAATTATTTGCTGAACTTCGGCTTCACTTAACTTAGCAATGCGAGCTATGGTGGCAATATCAAGCCCTTCAGCGTGCATGGATTTTACCATTTTTCGCTGTTTTTGCGCTTCGCCTTCGGCTTTACCTTTGGCTAAACCTTTATCTTCAGCGTTATACAGTCTGTTTAGTTCATCTGCTTCTTTCTTTTCTAAAGATTGAAAATAGTGAACCATATCAGTGTCGCTCATAACCCTTTTGTAATCTTCGTAC
>JAAZFC010000075.1 GCA_012511955.1 Fibrobacter sp.
ACTTAGCCCACGGAGGCGCTTCGGCCATTGTTTTTGATATTCTTTTTAAAACTGCAGATTTCGGAGTCAATAGTGCCAATGAAGCCATCGGGGTTATGCAACAAGTGGATGCCGACAAAGACTGGGACTCACTTTTTTCTCATATTCGCAGCGCTTACAATTATGACTCCATGTTTGTACAAAGCGTAAAAGACGCAGAAAATGTCATAGCCTGCGCCACCCTAGCTCCTCACAAAATATATGAACATCAAAGCCAATGGGAGCCTCTTTCCACAGCTTTGTGGCAAGATATCGTAGGTACAAAAGGAACTTTATATAAAGAGCAAATTCCTTCAGATCATATTGTAACATGGGATTTGCTCGATAATATCTTCCCAGAACTGGCTAATGCTTCGCATAGTTTTGGCTTGGTAAATGTGGTTCCCGATGATGATGGCGTGCATCGCAAAGAGCCACTGTTTCATTCCTACCCTAACCCCGAATTAGCTCCCGATAGCGAGCTTCGCCACTATCCCTTAATCTCCATACAAACCATTGCCATGCTTTTTGGCTTAAAACCCGAAGAAATCAAGATAGAACCAGGCAAACATGTAAACATGGGCCAAGCTTTGGGAATTTTTAAAGACGAAGAAGGTGAACTGCATACCACCTACCCCAATTTAAGCTGGGAAATGGTGCGCGCTTTACTCGAAAAAAAGTCCCAAATAGCTTCTATACAAAACCCTGACAGTAAACGGCGCATTATAGATATCACTCATCAGATTATCATTGACAAAAGCGAAGATGGGTATTTAAGTGCCGAAGTTAATGATGCGCAATATTTAAGCCACGAAGCTATAGAAATACTCAGCGAAAACCCAGTTTTCCAAGAAATTTGGCAAAACTTACCCGCAGACACTTTGGAAATAGACGAAGATTTTAGTCTATGGCAAGAAAACTCTAAACTTATATTATACGATTTTGAAGAAGATGAAGAGATAGAACTCACCCCCTATTTGACCAAAGTTTTACAAGAAAAGCGTAGAAAAATAGAAAAGCTAAATCCTGGTAAACGCATGTATCTATCATCGAATTTAGATATGCGTTATGATCCAAGAACAAAAAAACTGTCCTCTAATTACATAATATTTAGCCCTAGCGTTCTAGAAGATTTACTGCAAAAATCCCCAGAAGACTTTAACAAATTGCAACCAGGAGAAACTTTGCGTTTAGGAGATTCCATTCGCATTCCTGTGGATGATAAAATGCGCATGTTAGTCAATTATACTGGCCGCCACGACACCAAACGCAACCGTAGAGCTTTTAAACAAGTTTCTTATTACGACTTGGTTACTGATCGCATAGATCCTGCTAGTTTTCAGGGCAAAATCTTTGTGTTAGGATCCACTGCACCGGCGCTTTTTGACTTGGTTTCAGCTCCCCACGAATCAGAATTTCCCGGCGTATTAATACACGCAACCCTAATAGAAAATATTCTCAACAATAACTTTATAAGAATTTTGAAAGATAGTTACCAGCTGTGGGGAATTATTGCCATAGCCCTTATTTGTGCTGTTTTAGTGTATGTTTTACCACCCTTAGCCAGTATTCCCCTATTACTAGTTTTAGTTGTGATATATTTCTTAATAAATATGCACTTTTTTGATCAAGGGCTTTATATTGGAGTTGCCCGACAGATGTTAGTAATAGTGCTAAGCTTTTTAACCGTCATGGTGCTGCGATATTTGTTTGAAGAGAAAGAAAAGCGCTTTTTAAACAACGCTTTTAAGAGTTATATCTCTCCTGAGCTTATAGATATTATGGTTGATAGCGGTACCAGACCCTCCCTGGGGGGAACCGGAGGAGTTTTCACCGCTTATTTCACAGATATTGCCGGATTTTCCACCTTTTCAGAAGCCATAGGCTCGCCCGAAAAGCTGGTGGACTTACTCAATGAATATTTGGGTGAAATGACAGATATACTCACCACAGATAGGGGAACTTTGGACAAATATATCGGCGATGCCATTGTGGCGATTTTTGGCGCACCTGTCCCCTTAGAAGACCACGCCCAACGGGCTTGTGTGGTATCTTTAAAGATGCTTAAAAAGCTAGACGAACTACGAGAAAAATGGAAAAATGAAGGAGACAAATGGCCAGTTTTAGTGCATCAAATGCGTATGCGTATCGGGATAAATACTGGCCCTATGGTGGTGGGAAATATGGGGAGCTCCCTGCGTATGAACTACACCATGATGGGCGATACGGTGAACTTGGCCGCTCGCTTGGAAAGCGCTGCCAAGCAATATGGAGTATATATACAGATAAGCGATGAAACTTTGCAACTAATAGACAAAAGCTCTATTTTATCACGTCCCTTGGACTTAATTGTAGTGGTGGGTAAAAGCGAACCCGTACTTTGCCATGAACTACTGGCTCTAAAAGAAGATGTTAATGATGATCTGCTTAAATTGGTGGAGTTGTGGCAGCAAGCTCGCGCAGCCTATTTAGCCACGGATTGGGAACTGGCTATAGAACTGTTTGAACAATGTTTGCCTTATGAGCCCCACCACCCAGATAAAGTTCCTGAAAATCCCTTTACTCCTTCACATTTATTTATTGAGCGTTGTCGTGAGTATCAAAAAGATGGATTATACGATAAAGATGCTAAACCATGGCCTAAAAACACCCCTTGGGATGGAGTTTTTGTAGCGTCGAGCAAGTAAAAGTAAAGAAATACCACAACAATTAGCTTCTTTGCTAAATTTACTCTATTATGATTATACCACAAAAAGATAAACTTAGTCAAGAAGAATTAGCCACTGTAGAAGCCATTGCGGCGGAATTTAACTGTACCATTCGCCCCATTGTGGGTCACGGTATGTCGGTTTATGCCATTATTGGTGATGAAACCAGCCAGCTACTATTTAACCGCATTGAAGGATTGCCCTTTGTGCGTCGCGTAGATCGCATTCAAGTCCCTTATAAGGTGCTTTCCAAGGACAATAGCTCAGGTAAGCCTACGCTGAAGTTTAACGGCAAAGAACTGGGCAAAGATTTTGTGGTATTTGGTGGGCATTGCGCCATTGATCCCGAAAACCCCAACTTGTTTATAGATACCGCTCACGCTCTTAAAGAAGCTGGGGTAGATGCTTTGCGCGGTGGGGTTTGGAAGCCTCGCACCTCGCCCTACGCATTTCAGGGCGATGCCAAAGCCATCGATGTTTTGCTCCGGGCTCGGGAAGAAACCGGTTTGCAAATTATCACTGAAGTCATGGAATACGAAGAAGTTCGCCTTTGCGTGGATTCTGGTGTAGATGTGCTTCAAGTGGGTGCACGCAATGCTTTAAATTACCGTTTATTAACCCAAATTGGCTTGCTTACCAAAGACAAAGACATCGCAGTTTTGCTAAAACGCTCCATACACATGGGGCCAGTGGATGAAATGATTTTAGCTGCGGAATACATCGCTGGTTCGGGAAATAACAATATTATGCTTTGTCCTCGGGGTACAGCTCCAGCCATGAATGGCTATCGCAACCACCCTGACGAATCCATTACGCAATTGATTAAAGAGCGTACCTGGGCTCCGGTGGTGGTGGATCCTTCCCATGCGGTGGGCAAAGCCGCTTATGTGCCAAAAGCCGCCTTAGCAGCGGCGGCTTATGGAGCTGATGGAGTGATTATTGAAAGTCACTGCAATCCTATGAAAGGCACTGGTGACGATCCCAAACAAGCGGTTACTCCCCAAGTAATGGCGGAGCTAATTCCCGCTTTGCGTGCAGTAGCAGAACAAAGCCGCAAGTTTTAATTGCGGCTTAATCTTTTTATAAACTCTGTTTTAATCTAGGGCTTAATGCTAATTACTGCGTAGCCCTTTGATATTATATTCCCTAACTTCATTTTCGCGCCCTTCTTTGCGTATCACCAAGCTTTTACCGTTAAAGTAAATCTTAGCTTTAGGCTTAATGGTTTCAGGGTTTTCAGTTAACACTGGAGTACTCCCCCCCCCCCAACCTGGCCATGGATTGGGATTGGTTTGTCCACCTGGATCTGGAACCACAGGATTGCCAGTATTGGGTGGCACGGGCGGCGCAGGAGGAGGAGGGGGATCAGTGTTTAAAGGCGGCGAAGTGGGGTTGACAGGCTCGGTAAAGCCAAATTGCCCGTCCATCCAATTCATGCGTCTTTTAATCCAATCGCGCATAAAACCAATTTCACTGCGAGTACTGCCATCATTCCAGGAGCTTCGTGTGGTAACATACATGGCAAACATACCAGCACTTTGATTTAAGGGCCATTTTTGAATATTGCGATCAGCAGCTGGTCCCACATGGGTTATTAAAGAGTCAATAAAATCATCTATATGTTTAGAATGCCAAACTCCGCTGCGGAGTTCTGCCCAACGGGCTTTGGCCTTAGTTTGGAAATAATTGTCTTTAAAAACCTTAGCAATCCAAGAAGGCATTTTATCTACCCCTAACTTCGTATCATCGTAATGAGTGTTGCCACCACCGGTATTTGGTGGACCCCACATACCCCCACCTCCACCACCCTTGGATACATCAAAAGCCCAACCTTCAACTCTGTCAGCGCTAAATAAGCTTGAAGCCCCTAGAGATAAGTTAAAGTCCCAAGGTGGGCCTAATATCAACTTCCCCCCTTTGGAGTCTCTTTCTTTGTGCATAAAAAAGCTAGACCAATAGGCATCGGAGTTTTTAGTCAACTCTTGATGCATAATATAATCCACGGCGGCATCCACATCTAATACATTGGGGTATTGGCTGGACCAATCATTCCCGGCCAGCACACTTTCAAAATTATTGATATAATTTTTTAGATAATTTTTCTGGGGTTCGTTGATGCGGGTTCTTTTGGGATAGTGCCAGCGAATATTTACATTTTCCGTACGGGTGGAAAAGCCATAATCCACCAACTGACGATCCCTATGAATAGAATTTATTTTATCGACGCGGAAAATATAACCACCACTAAGTTCATCGCCGCTGGTAACGGTACTATCTACTTTTTTAATGGCTACACGATCTTTATCCCTCTTAATTTTTTCTAATAATACATATACCCCTTGATATTCATCGTTTATAAATAATTCTATCATGCGGGTACGGGGACTATAGCGACCAGTTTGCTGATATAAACGATGTGCTATTACATTGCGGAATAAAGTTTTATCTACAAATGGCCCATGTAGAACCCAATCGTGTTCCTCGGGCAGCCCTAACAGTGAAGCATCCACGCTGGTGGTGGGATTTTCCCGCAATTTTAGGGCATAGCCTTTTTTAGGGAAAGCCGAAGAACTTTGTCCACGCACATTGATATGAATATTGCCCTGATAATCCGTGGCGGGGTCATTTTTTTGATTTACCCCTGAAGCATTATTCACCACTTTAAGGGTTCCATAGGTCTCAGGGTCACCTTTAATTTCTTGACCTTGGGTATTAACCATAAATAGGGGTAAATTATAACTTTGCCCCCAAGTTAAGACAGTTGCTACTAATATTAAAAAATATATCCTACACATATTATCCTCAAGTTTTTTTACTTGTTTATCTATTCTTGAAGATAATTTCTCTAGGGGCAAAAGTGCCCCCAAAGTATATAAAGCGTTGTATGCTTTACAACGATAAGGACTGCATAATTTGATCTAAACGCAACTGAATTTCTTGCTCTTTTGTTTGTAATTGTTGGATTTGCGCTTGGATGTTGTTATTTCGCTTCAAATTGTCTTCCAACTGTCTAAGCAACTCGTTGCGCAAGGGCCTAGCTTCGGAGATTTCCGCCACGCTTTGCAGGGTGGCACGAATTTCGTCGGCGCTTTTTTTCCAATCGGCTTGCAATTGGCGTCTTTCTGCAATTTGCTTTTGCACTTGGGCCAGTTCCCCTTGGGTGCGAATAAGTGGTTGCAATTTACTACGCCAAGCTGTATCCAAGTTGCTTTGCCACATAACGCTTTTTAAAATCTGCTCTGCCCGGGGGTCATTTATACTAAACTCTGTTTGCACCGGGCTAGCTTCCACCAATTCTATCCATGCAGAATCGCCCTTAATTTCTTGCATAAGCAACCAATGATCCCCTTTATCCACCACTCGAGCAGTGCTTTTTTGCATAGTAAAGTTTGCTCTTTCTTTGGGTTGCTCTATATACAGTTTGTAAGAAGCTAAATCTGCAGGCAAGCCCTTAATTTCCCAAATATTACGCACTTGCTGTTTGCGTTGTACGGTAAAAATCCCTTGATTTATTTTTAGCAGTTCATAATCTTCCCATTGGCTATCGGCGCTTTTATGCACGGTAATCTGTTTTTCTACAGCATAGGGCAAAAAACTTTGCTGGCCGCGGTTGGTGAGTTCCACTTGGGCATCTCCCACAAAAGAGCCTTCTACAAATAGCCCCATGGGGGCGGTTTCCAAGGCAAAAGGCGTGGTATTGCTCCAACGCACCACGCGCTGGGGATGCAAGCCCCTATTGGCTTGGGCGGTGCGAGAGTATAGCAAGGCCGTCTCTACGGGGATTTTTTGATTTACCAAGGGAATCATGGCACTTTTTTGGGCAGGCAAGTTTACCGCTTGGGTTAAACGATATTCATTTAATCCCGCGCGATCATGACTTTCGGTTTTAGGGCTGATGTCAGAACTTGCCCCTGCTAAACTGCTTTTTGACATGGCTTGATTTTCTGCATCTAAACGCATAGGAGCTGCCGCTGCCCTTAACATTGGTGTAGGAGGGGGAGCTTTTTGTGCACTGGGTCGTTCTACCCATTGGGGGTTATAAAGTTCTACGCTTTCAGAACGAGGTTCTCCTGCGGTGAGGGATAATTGTACCTGGGACCAATCCTTTTGGGTGGCATTGTCCACCAAAGCCCAGCTTTGCAACAATGCCCTTGAGGACGAAGCTGAATCCATAAACAATTTATGGGTAGCCTTCCATCTAGGGGCGGGAATCACATAACTCACCAAAACCGAATCCCCTGCGTTAGCATCGGTATTTATGCTCACTTGCACTTGATGATTAGCCATGTTTTTTTCAAACTTTAAGGCCCATTTTTTATCTAAGACATCTATGGCTACGATGGTTTCTAAGCTAATGGGTTTAATAGTATTAGCGTTTTGCAACAACACTTGGTTACGCTCATTATCCACGCCATAGAGGCGGCCTTTGGCTTTTTCAAACTTGGTGGTTAATTGCATTTCATAGCCTTGTAAGTTATCCAATAAGCTATTCCAATTAGACGCTTCCACCGCCTGGGCTTTTTGGGGAGCCAAGGGCAGCGAAATATCCAAAATCTTGCCACTTTGCAAATTGCGTACAATTAGGCTTTTGAGCACATCATCCATTTGATCAACATCAAAAGATAAGCTGACTTTGCCATGGTGCACTGGAGCTTTTACTTCAAAATAGCCCACGCCATTGCGGTATAGCTCAACCTTGCTTACTTCGGTGCTGGGGCGTTGATTTAATTGGGGCATACAAGACCACAATAATATGATTGTAGCAAGGGAAAAAACAAGTTTCATAAATACTCCTAACTGTAACACCAACTAATGATACTACACCAAATAATAATACCAAAAAGCGCTCACAAAAATGCGTTTTTTTTATTTAAGGAGCGGGATAGGTATAAATTTCATGGATTTCTTCCACTCGTTGTACCAATTCATCACTTAAATTCACTTCTAAAGAAGCCACATTTATTTGCAACTGCTCCACGGAAGTTCCACCGATGATATTGCTTTGCACCCAGGGCTGAGCATTTACCCACGCCAGGGCCAAGTGAGCCGGTTCCAAGCCAAATTCCCGGGCTAAATCGTTGTAAGCTTGGGAGGCTTTTACCGCTTGGGCACCGCTATACCGACGGAAATGATCTTTGAACACTTCTAAACGCGCCCCCGCCGGCAAAGCACCGCCATCGTATTTGCCCGTGAGCATTCCCATTCCCAGAGTGGAATATGCCATAAACTGCACCCCTTCGCGGTGACAAACTTCGGCCACGCCCACTTCGGCGCTGCGATTGAGCAAGCTGTAGGGATTTTGCACGCTGAGCGGACGCGGTACGCCTAGTTCATCGGCTATTTGTATAAACTTCATGATCCCCCAAGCGCTTTCGTTGGAAAGCCCCCAGTGGCGAATTTTCCCTTGGGAAATCAAGTCTCCCAAAGTTTTTACCGTATTGCGCAAACGCTCTAAGCTATAGAGTTCATCGTCTGTAACGCTATAGCCCAAAGTGCCAAAATTATTCACCGCTCTTTCGGGCCAATGCAGTTGATATAGGTCGATATAATCGGTTTGTAAGCGTTGTAAAGAATCTTCGCAGGCTTGCACCAAGCTAGAGCTGACACCATGACCGTTTTCTTGCTGATCGCCTTGGCGAATCCAATACATACTAGGAGTATTGCCAATGACTTTAGTGGCTAAGATGATATTATCTCTCCCACCTCTACTGGCCAACCAGTTTCCAATAATGGTTTCGGTGCTGGCATAGGTTTCTGCCGCCGCTGGCACAGAGTACATTTCCGCCGTATCCCAAAACTTGATTCCCTGTTCCCAAGCGTAGTCCATTTGGGCAAAACCTTGGTCTTGGGTGTTTTGTTGCCCCCAAGTCATGGTCCCCAAGCAAAGCTCGGGGAGTTGTAGAGTATTTTTTGACATTAGGACTCCAAAAGCAAGAAATTTTCTGCTTCCAGGGCCGCCATGGCTCCAGTTCCCGCTGCTACCACCGCTTGACGGTATTTTTGGTCCTGTACATCGCCGGCAGCAAATACCCCTGGCACGCTGGTTTTAGTGCTACCAGCTTCGGTGATTACATAGCCACCTTCGTCCAAATCCACTTGTCCCACCAAAAAGTCGGTGTTGGGCTTGTGTCCAATGGCATAAAAAAGCCCACCGCAGGCTAAATCTTTGACTTCATCGGTTTTGACATTGCGCAATTGCACGGATTCTAAGATTTTATCGCCTTTGGCAGCTTCTACCACGGTATCCCAAATCACTTCGATTTTAGGATTGGCGAAAACTCTTTCTTGCATGGCTTTAGATGCTCTAAATTCGTTACGGCGGTGTACTAAATAAACTTTGGAAGCAAATTTGGTTAAATGAGTGGCTTCTTCCATGGCGGTATCGCCCCCACCAATTACCACCAGTTCTTTGTCGCGATACATAGGCAAAGCGCCGTCGCACACCGCACAAGCGGAGATTCCCCGTTGCCAAAATTCGGTTTCTCCAGGAATACCCATGCGTTTGGCAGTAGCCCCAGTGGCGATAACCACCGCTCCAGCTTCTACCACTTCGCCACCTTCTACGGTGAGTTTAAAAGGCCGTTGGGAAAAATCCACCTGGGCAATGGTTTCTGTGCGAATACGCGCACCGCTATTTTCCGATTGCTGACGCATAAGATTCATCAGTTCGGTGCCATCAATACCCGTGGGAAAGCCAGGAAAGTTTTCCACCTCGTTGGTGGTGGTTAATTGACCACCAGCTGCTACGCCTCCAGCCATAAAGCCTTCAAAAACCAATGGTTTTAACAAAGCGCGACCTAAATAAATGGATGCGGTATGCCCAGCGGGCCCAGAACCTATTACTACAACTTTTTCAGACATAAATCCTCCAACAATACTAGAACACACATTCTACTAAAATTTAACAAAATTTCTATAAATCACAAAATAAGATACTTAATTCCCCCTGACAAAGCACTAAAGACCGATAAAAAGCTGAATTTTAGCTCCAAAGCGTTAGCTAAACCGTTTACAAGAGCAACCAAGGGAGATTTTAAACTATGTTTATTTTTTTTGGCGATTTTATATTTAAAACTATGCGAAAATCTTTTTTATTTACGATATTATTTGTTTTTTGTGGTAGCCTCTGGGCGCAAACCCAACTTTTTTACAATCAGATGGGCTATAAACCTGAACAACAAAAAATCATTTTGGCCAATAAAGCCCGTTTTGATTCCATTTATGTCTATAACTCCAAAGGCTCTTTGCAAGGGGTTTTCCCTTTAGCACCCAAGGCTTTTTGGGACGCAGCTCGGGATTCTGTGCGGGCTATTGATCTCAGCGCTATCAAAGACACCGGTACTTATAGGTTGACCTTTCCCATGAGCAGCCAAAGCTATCATTTACGCATTAGCAACAATCCTTTACAAACTGTAACCGATGCAGCGCTAAAGTTCTTTTATTATCAACGAGCTGGAGAAGCTCTTCCCGAAAAATATGCGGGTAAATGGCACCGCCCTGCGGGACACCCTGACACCTTGGTATATATGCACCCTTCTAGCGGAGAAAAAGGCACCATGTCTTCGGCCAAGGGTTGGTACGATGCGGGAGATTATGGGAAATACATTGTAAATTCTGGTATTACCACTTACACTTTGCTCACATTGTGGGAAGAACAAAGCGAAAAGTTTAAAAAGCGCCGTTGGAATATTCCCGAATCGACTTTGCCCGACTTGTTGGCGGAAACCCGCTATAATTTAGACTGGATGCTCACCATGCAAAGCAAAGATGGCGGAGTGTATCACAAAATGACTGCTCTGAACTTTTGCGGATCCATTATGCCCCACGAAGATACAGATAAGCGCTATGTCATTGGGAAATCCACCACGGCGGCGATGAATTTTGCAGCGGTGATGGCCTATGCTAGCCGAGTTTATGCGCCTTTTGACGCGAAGTATTCCCAAACCATGCTGGCAGCGGCGAAAAAAGCCTACGATTGGGGATTGGAAAATCCCCGAATAATTTACCATCAACCCGGCGATGTACAAACGGGGCAATACAGCGATCAAGACCCCAAAGATGAAATTTTTTGGGCTTCAGCAGAAATGTTGTTAGCCACCCAAGACACTAAAGGGCCGTATATGAAACAACTGCAATTACTTCAAGCGCCCATTCGCATTCCCTCTTGGCAAATGGTCAATGCTTTGGGGTATTACACCATGGCGCGCCATCCTAAGATTTTTGGTTCCCTCGGCGCTCGCGCCCAGGAATTAATTGTGGCCAAAGCCGATGAATTGGTGAAAGTTTCTCAACAAAATCCCTACGGCATTAGCCTAGATAATGGGGATTTTGTGTGGGGTAGTAACTCGGTGGTAGCCAACTTTGCCATAGCTATGGTGCAGGCTCACCGCATTAAGCCCAAAGCGGAATATTTGCAGTATGCCCACCGTCATTTGGATTATTTGTTGGGACAAAATCCTCTGGGACTTTCTTATGTAACGGGCATGGGTTTTAGATCTGTGCTTAACCCCCACCATCGTCCTTCGGAAGCTGACGGCATTGATGCACCAGTTCCGGGAATGTTGGCCGGCGGTCCCCACGATGGTGGCCACGATATTAGCGAGCCCCACAACCCCGTGCCTTGGCAATGCAAAGAATACCGGGTGATAGGATTCCCAGCCATGAGTTTTATAGACCATCGCTGCAGCTATGCCACCAACGAAGTGGCCATTAACTGGAATGCGCCGTTGGGGTATTTGAGCGCCAGCCTTGAGTAACTTTTCTTCGGGCTGCGCAGGCGCACTGCTTCGTTGCACTTCAGTAAAAAACAGCTCAAAATACTATATGTATTCCTCGCTATTTTTTCTTCGTGCGCCTCGCATTGCATCCTGCTCGCTCCGAAGAACTATTCTTGTAAG
>JAAZFC010000076.1 GCA_012511955.1 Fibrobacter sp.
AAAAAAATAGAAGAATTGACCGCTGTTTTAGAACTAATGCAGTTGTTGGAAGGTAAAAAGAAGTTTAAAGCTTTAGCTTTGGCGCTAACAGGGGAGTTAGCCCATCGTTTTAATGCCGATAGAGTTTCTTTGGGTATGGCGGCCAAAGGTTATATTGAAATTCAAGCGGTGAGCCATATAGATCATTTGGCTAAAAAAATGCAAATCGTACGAGATTTAGAAGCCACCATGGAAGAAGCCCTTGACCAAAACGCCACCATATATCATCCTAATTTAGACAGTTCTATCAATGCCCGAGCCCATGAATACTATGCTCAAAACCAGGGGGTAAATCACATATTAACTATCCCTATTCGCGTAAATCATGATGTAATAGGCTGCTTAAGCTTAGAACGCAATCAAAGTGGATTTAATGAATATGAAAGTTCTGTTTTGCACCTAATTGTAGAATTGCTTGCCACCAAATTGCATGATAGTCACATAAAAAAGCGTTTTATTGTGGGGCGATGCCAGTTAGCCCTGCGCAAAGTTTTGTCGAAGGTTTTTGGTTATGAACACACTTGGTTAAAACTTTTTGCGTTGTTGCTTGTCGCTTTGGTGGTGTTTTCTTTGCTGTTTCCGCTGCAGTACCGGGTCAGTGCGCCAGCTATGTTAAAAACAGATAAAATCATATATATAACAGCGCCTTTTGATGGTTTTATAGACAGTGTTTTTGTTAAACCCGGAGATGTGGTCTATCGTGGACAAAGGATTTTGAGCCTAGAACGCAAGCAATTATTTTTGGAAGAAGCCGATTTGTTAGCTGAAGAACAAGGTTTTTTACGGGAAATTCAAAAAGCCCAAGCTGCCACAGAATTAGCCGATATGCGCATTGCGCAGGCACAATTAGCCCAAGTGCGTGCTAAACTTAAAAGCAACCGTTATAAGCAAGAAAAAGCTAATATACTCGCTATTGCGGACAGCGCTATAATTATTGAAGGGGATTTGCAAAAACGCATTGGCGCTCCGGTGAGTTTAGGCGAAGAACTATTTCAAGTCGCATTAATTGAAAATATTTATGTAGAAGTAGATGTGGAAGAACAAGAAATAACCCATGTTAAAGGCACCGCCCCTGGTGAATTAGCATTAAAAAGCCGCCCCGAAAGCGTATATGCTTTTACTAGCGTGCGGATTAGCCCCACCAGTAGTGTTAAAGAGCAAGAAAATGTCTTTGCTGTGCGTGGCGAATTTGATGCTGAAATCCCTCCTTGGTTTCGCCCTGGAATGACAGGTATCGCTAAAATTCAAGCCGAAAAACAAACATTGTGGTGGATTTTAACCCATCAAGTGATGGATTACTTGCGCCTCAAATTTTGGTGGTAAAATGGTCCCCGAGTTACGGTCCCCGAGTTACGGTCCCCGAGTTACGGTCCCCGAGTGTTTTTTGCTTCTGCAAAAAATGTATCGAGGGGCATCACTTTACTTAAAAAGCTTTTTAAAACAGAATTTTTAACATCAAATTAGGAGAATAAAATGACAACAGAAAATGAAAAAAATACCACAGCAGAAAACGAACAACGCCCCAATGTGATTTGGGATGGTTCCCAGATGAAAACCACCTATGTAAACGCTACCAATGTGGTAGCTGGCAAAGAAGAAGTGATGATGTTACTCGGTATCAACAAAAACTGGCATGCGGAGCAGAGTAAAGTAACGGTGGAGCTACAACAACGCGTAGTGATGAACCCCTATACCGCCAAAAGACTTGCTGCTATGCTGTATGCCACCGTACAGGCCTATGAAAATAAGTATGGTAAGATTGAAATCGAGGAGAAAAATTAAAAATCATTTTCTTTTAGGTGTGGATAGTAAAAATATTTTTAATTTCACTAAAAACGCTTTTAAGAGGTTATAATTTGTTTATCAATTTAACTCGAGGAAAAGTTTGGGAGTAAGTTGATAAACAAGTTTTTTAGGCGTGGGGAAACACTTAAAAAATAAAATATGGATTGTGGGATATGAGGGATGGATGTAGAGTAGCTTGAAGAAGAATTGAGGCCACAAATGATTTTATTGAATGAAGAAAATAACAGTACAAGACACAAATTTGGAGAAGGCTTTTTTTGGGAGAAGTACCCGAGCCACGGTTTCCGTGTGTTTTTTGCTTCCTCAGAAAAACCGGACAATACAAGTTTTTCTGGGAGAGGTCATCGAGTGATTTTGTCGGAGCAAGGATATGTAAGTTAAATGACAAAATTGTATCGAGATGCCAAAACAGAACTTTTAAATAATGAGAAACAACTATGAAAAAACAAAACAAACTCCTAGCAACCATCACCTTAGCCTTAGCTATGGTGCTAATCATTGCCTGTACCAAGGAAAACGGTGTAACCAATGGTAGTGAAGTACCAAGCGACACCACCGCCATAGCCAAATCCAGTTCTGGAAAAGCAGATGGCAGTTCTGGCAGTACAGGCAAAAGCTCTGCCAAAGACACTGGCACAA
>JAAZFC010000077.1 GCA_012511955.1 Fibrobacter sp.
ACCCTACCCTTCTCCACCCCATTCCCCTAAATCATAGCTTGTTGCGTGAAAATGGCGTTTTTCAGGAGGGTGCGGGGTCATATAATCAGGACCATAGATTTTTTCTAAGCATTGTTTGGCTGCTATCGGTATTTTGTAACTTCTGTCTTCAAAAGGTACTTCTTTTACTTCTGCAATTTCTTCATATTGAAATCTTGTAGTGTAAAAGAACTTATCCCCTACCACATTACTTTTGCGTGGAAACTGTACAAGCATTTTAGAAAATCGCTTCAAAAAGCTGCAACTGAATATAAATGCTGTGCTTTTCAATACGGCATATTTTATTTTACTGTTTATTTCAAAGTCATATCCCAGTTTCAACATTCTAGCACGGCTTGAAGTGTAAAGTAATATTTTATGAAATTTGCTTACTAATTTACTACCTGGCAAATAGTCATAAGGCACTAAATCTATAAACAATCCCGTATGTGGACTTTTATTTGTTCCAATAAATAGTTCTTTAAAACATGTACCTTTTAGCCTAATTTTTGCAAAGGTGATTGGGTAATATTCATCACTATCCCAAGTTTGCAAGAAAAACTTTGATTCATCCAAGTCTTTTTCACATACTTCAATAAAACGATCATATTCAGAGCGTAACATACCAATATCTATGTCATCATCCCAAGGTATAAAACCTTGATGGCGAACAGCTCCTAAAAGTGTTCCCCATGTCAAAAAATAATCAATTTCATTTTTATCACAAATTCTTTTGACTTCATCTGCAATAATCATTAAAGCACGATGGAGCTTTTTAATTTCAGGATTTTCAGTCATTAAACATCTCTTAAACAACTAAATATACTACATTTTTGGTGTTAATAGCGGGATAATAAAAAAGGAAAACTTAATGCATATAATCAATTTAATTGATGATTTTGGCAGTGTTAACTTCGGTGTTTGGAATGCCGCATTATCTACTGCACAAATATTAAATCAGAAATATTCTTATACATCTCACGCATGGTTTCCAAAGATTGAAGAAATACCAGCAATTGATTCAGTAAACATGAAAGTTTTTGAAAAAATCAATTATGGTGAATTACAAAAAGCTCTTGAAGAAGGCGGATTTACACCTGATAACTGTATTGTAGTTAGCCATGGTTGCTGGAGATTTCCCTCAAAATGGGGTAATAAATTAAAAGAATATGGTTTCAAATGGGTAGCGATACCACATGGCATGCTTGAACCATGGAGTATGCAACAGAAAAAAATAAAAAAAAGTATTTATTACAGACTTTTTGAACGAAAACTTTTATCATCTGCAGATATAATAAGAGCTGTAGGAACACCGGAATATAATAATCTCAAAAGAGACTTTAATAAAAATGTCCGTCTTATATCAAATGGAATTGAGCCAGTTTTAATTAATGATGTAGTTAAAAAAAAATCAGTTAAATCTTTTTTATTTATAGCTAGACTTCACCATAAAAAAGGTGTAATTCCAATGGTTAAAGCTTGGTTAGACAGTCCTCTTGCAAATGATTCTGACTACTGCTTAAATATTGCTGGTCCTGATGATGGAGAATTACCTGCTTTGCAAGTGTTGCTTGCCAATTCAAAAGTGAGTAATATCAAATACCTTGGTCCTGTTTACGGAGAAGAAAAAGAAAAACTTTTTCAAAACAACCATTTCTTTCTACAGCCCAGTTTTAGCGAAGGATTTTCCACAAGTGTCTTAGAAGCTATGCAATATGGTTTAATACCAATTATAACTGAAGGTTGCAATTTTCCTGAAGCTCTTGAAAACAACCTTGCTATTAAAGTAAAAACAGAAAAAAACTCTATAAAAAAAGGGTTAATTTTAGCTTCTAAAATTCCTGACAATGAAATGATTACATGGGGGGAAAGAGCTTCGGAGTTTGTAACAGAAAACTACAGTTTACAGCACATTGCTAAATTACAAGCTGAACTTTACCAAAAGTTATTAAACTCTTAAATCATATTGTATAATTTTAGCGATTTTTCATTAGAAAGTCACAGCTTTAATGAAATTTTCCACCATGCTTTCCATGCTATACTTAGCTTTTACCATAGCTTGTCCATGTTCACCCATTTTTTGCAATTTTTCTTTGTCCGCAAGCATATTGCTCAACACTTCTGCAGCTGAATTTAAGTTATCTTTTTTATAAACCTCGCCGTTTTTGCCAACTTCTAAGGCAGCGATCTCTGGCATGTGGTTTTCTATTTTATCATGAGTTAGCACTGGTAGCTGATAATGAAAAGCGTGAGTTAGGCTCAATCCTATAGCCCCAGGGTAAAACAGCACATCTGAACTTAAAAACCAGGGTGCAAGGTAATTTTCATCATAAATTGAACCAATCCATGTTATATTGGATTCTAAATTTAATTCTTTGCTTTGTTGTTTTAGCTCTTCTAAATTAGGTCCGTCCCCTACAACTACAAATAAAATACGCGGTTCTACCGTGGAAATTTGTTTTATAACTCGCAGCGCAAAGGGCATATCTACTTTATTGGTTAGTCTGCCACAAAATAGAACCACTTTTTTATTTTCTAGACTTTTTTCAACCTTAAACTTATTTAACCTCTCAGCACCCCAATTCTTTTTAGCTTCATTTACAGCTATATCATTCATGGCGTTGTTAGTGGCAAACATGCGCCTTCGAGGATATAGCCATTTGGGTACTTTTTCTATTTCTTTATCTGTATAGGTCAGAAAATGGTTTGAAACTAAGCGAGCAAAAGCTACTCTTAGAAACATTTTAGGCATGGTGGTTCCTGCCGACCACACTTGCCCCCACCACACGATTTTAACACCTTTTAACTTTGCTCTAAGCACCAATGGTATATTAGACAAGTATTTAATATTACCTACAATTACTAAGACATCTTTTTTATTGAGTTTTATCTGGGATAAACCTTTTTGCCATAAAAACACCTTAGCAAAAGACAAGCTATTATACTCTTTTCTTGATAATTTTGGTTTGACAACTTTAGTTCCATCAAACCGATTACCCGAATAAAAATTGCATTTTAACTCACTATGCAATTTGTTGAATAAATGCTCTCTATATACCGGTTCTGACGGGGTTACTATGTGTATCATATTTCCCCCTGCTGCTTCATATTTGTGAACAACTGTTTGCTTTTGGGTTTCACTATCCCTTTTTTAAACAATACGCTTATATATAAAATAGAGCCTATATTACCCAAACCTATGTAGTTGATTTCAAACATCGTTTCTATTAAAGCTGCTAATACTAGAGGGTAATACTTTTTTTCCATATTTAACATAGCCACCACCACTAATAAACCTTGCAAAACACCGCCAATTAATCCGAAATCATAAACTATGGTAATCCAAGCATTGTGGGCACTAGTGTTCATACCTTGAATATCGTAATTAGCTTTACCAGCTCCCTTGCCCAACAGCACTTGCACTAAATCGCTATCTAAATATCTATTAATCAAAAAATTCCAACCTGCAGTGCGTCCAGTTCCATCAGCTAAAGAGCGAGTAGTATCTATTTGAAAAAATTGCTGGATAAAATCTAAGTTGATCCATGCTAGCATTGCTAAAAACAGAGAAGAAATAGTAATTAACAGCAACTTGTTTGTTTTACCTTTAGTGCTCATTAACCAAATCATAAACACGCTTATTACATATAAGCCCAAACCGGTTTTAGATCTAGTCGCTAACAGCACAGCTAAAGCTATAAGAGCAAAAACACTTTTTAAACATAGCTTGGGTGTTTTAATAATCAACAGCAATGCACTCATGGACACTATATAGGCAATGGCATTGGGGTTTAAAGTTGTATCCAATCGCAGTCCAGCATCATCCCCAAAGTACACAAACATATCTTTAAATAAATACAGAGAAATTATTCCAAAAATAATCCCCCCTAAGGCCAAGCCATAATTAACACTATGATGTTCTTTTTCATTTAAATAGTTAAAAAACAATGCCACGGGAAGCACTAAAATATAAGCCACAAATTTTGAATCGAAGCTATTATTAATGACACTGCTTAACAGTCCCCCTATTAAAAATAAAGCATAGACATATATGCCATTGTGTATAGGAATATTCCTTTTATGTATAATAGTTATGCCAAATATCGCTATTACCACGCTGGAAACTTGCATTAAAGGGTTGTCAAAGTTTAAAGAAAAAGCCACACTCCACCCACAGGCGAGTACGGTCATCCAGTTTAGCCATTTAAACTTTTTCACCTTCCCCTCACTGCGCCGAGTCCGATCAACAATGCACCTCCGGCCACGGCAAAGGCGGTACTAAATACCAGTTCTTCGATGGAGTTATTGCGTACCCCGTACCAAGCAGCGCCAAAAAGCATAATAGCGCTTAAACTGCGCAGCACAAATAGTTGTTTAAAGTGTCCCCTAGCCATAATTAGCGAACCTCCTATGACCTCTATGGGAGCAAAAACCAAGGCTAAGCTAATGTACTGCACCACCACTATAGCGGGCCACCATTTTTCGGCAAATACCCACTTAATCAAATAAGGTGCCAGGGCAAATTGCAATAGGCAGATGGGCACGATAATTATAGATAAACGTTTGAGCCAATGCAGCACTAATTTGCGCAAGGCTGTGGGATCGCTGAGCTCCGCTCTAAATGCGGGGAAAAACACCTGACGCAGGTTTAAAGCCAGCAAAAATACCGCCTGACTGGCAATGGTATATCCCCAATAATAAAGCCCCACCACTTGGGTTTCTCCCCTAATGCCCGCTGCGTAATTTACGCCATTTTTTTGCAGAGCTGAGGTCAACGATGCCGCAGTTACAAATATGCTGGTCCCCAGCAACACTTTAATATGTTCTCGGGTGGGGATTTGAAACTTAATGGGTTTAATTTTGTATCGCAAGTAAAAATAGGTGAATAAACTTTTCCACAATAGCGGTAAAACCATGCTAGTAGCCCCAAAACCTTGCCAGGCCAAAATCACACAGGAAGTGGAAAAAATCAAACCTTCTAAAGCGTATAAGAAAGCTAGGGTTTTAAATTCCATATCTATGCTCATTTTAGCTTTGTATGGGTTAATTAAACCATGGAGAAACCAAGCTGATATGGAAATCCAAATTAATTTTAGTACAACAGGTTCATTATAAACCTTAACTACAGTATGTGCTAAAGCACCAATTATTAAGATAGCTCCAAGATTCATTAATATGGCTAGAGTAGCACCGCTACCTTTAAGTTCCTCAAAACGATCTTGTTTTTGTACTAAAACATCACGAACACCACTTGAAGTGAAAAACTCACCTATATTAGCGATGGAAAGGGCCAAGGCTACCTTGCCCATGTCTGCGGGCACCAAAAACCACGCCAGCATTATTTGGCTAACTATGGTAATCACCTTATTAGCCGCTTGCGATACGGTGATCGCCACAGCGCTCATGGTGGTTTTTTTATGCAGTTCCGTTTTACTCACCGGCTCTCCGTCGCCAAAACTGTTGCACTTTGCTTAAATTTTTACCCACTATGGCGATATAGCCCCGAAATCTTTTGCCATTTAACCGCCACGAAAGTAAATCTTCCCGGGTTTTGCGGATTAAATTTTTCAAATTCTTGTTGCTGGTTCCTCCCAAACGCATTTTGCATATCACTTGGGGCAAATATGTGGGATGTACTTGGGCAAAGTGTATATAGCGCAACATCCATTCATAATCCGCGGCGATTTTCATATCTTCCCGATAATAGCCGTGTTTTGCTAACAAACTGCGGCGCACAAACACCGTGGGGTGTGGTGGCATCCAGCCTCCGAGCATAATTTTAGGGTGAAAATCTCCACTTTGCCAATAGCGCACCACTTGAGTGGGGTTTTCGGCTTGGACATATTCCAAGTCTCCGTAAATCATATCGGCTCCGCTTTGCTGGAGTTGCGCCGCAATCTGGCTGATGGTGGTGGAACTGTCCAAATAGTCATCGGAGTGTACAAAGCCCACAAAATCCCCAGTGGCGAGCTTTAGGCCTTTGTTGAGGGCATTGTATATGCCCGTATCGGCTTCGCTGATTAATGTTCCGGGGCGGCGTTCGCAGCTTTGCAAATATTCCACCGTGCCATCGGTGCTTAAGCCATCTACAATGACATGCTCTATATGGGGGTAATCTTGTTCTAACACGGATTGTACCGCATCGGCAATGTATTCACGGTTGTTGCGCACTATGGTGACAATAGATATCTTCATGGGCTTGGCCTCCTCATTTTTAACAGTTTCTCCCTCTTGCTGATTTTTTATTTGTAAATTTTCTTTATGAATATCCAAAACTTAGGCTCCTTTAATAATCAATGGTATTCCCATGGTAAATCTCGTGTTGTGCGTTTATTATGGATTATATGCAATGGTCTTTTTTTGCAAAACCCATTATTTGTGTGGTCTAAGCCCAAATTGTGGTTATTGCGCCTTTTTGGAGCTAAAATCGGAACGGGCGTGGTGCTTAAACCCCAAGTTTCCATTAAGCATCCCTGGATGTTAAGCATTGGTTCCCAGGTGTGGATTGGGGAACAGGTGTGGATAGACAACTTAGCTCCGGTGGTTATTGGGGATAATGTGTGCATTTCGCAGGGTGCCTTGTTGTTGACGGGAAACCATAATTATAAAAAGCCGGAATTTGACTTGATGGTGGGTGAAATTCACATTGCCGATCAAGCTTGGATTGGGGCGCGTGCCACGGTATGCCCTGGGGTAAAGGTAGAGCGTGGAGCCATTTTAACCGTGGGTTCCATTGCCACCCAAAACCTAGAAGCTCTGGGGGTTTATCAAGGGAATCCTGCGCAAAAGCTGAGATCGCGACTGTCTTAATATTTGTAGTGATAAGCTCCATATCCGTATCTGCCTTGGGCATGTTTTTGCACATTGTTAAAAATACTTCCTTTTATTTTAATGTCGGCGTGGGCAAATCGCGCCAAGCTTTGTTCAATTTCTGCTTTGCTGTGGGAGGCGTGTTTGAGTACCATCAGGGTGCTTCCGGCCAATTTGGCTAAAATTAAGGCATCGGCCACGGCCAAAATGGGGGCGCTATCCACTAACACAATGTCATAACTTTCAGAAAGTTCTTCTAACAAGCTTTGGGTGCGGGCACTGAGCAATAATTCGCTGGGGTTCGGGGGGATTTGCCCAGTGGTTAAAATGCTCAAATTTTCCACCTCGGTGCTTTTTATCAATTTGCTCACACTCAGGGAATTACTCAAATAATCCGACAATCCCCCTTCCCTTTTTACTCCCAAAACTTCATGGAGTTTACCTCGGCGCATATCTGCATCTATAAGGCAGACTTTTTTACCACTTTGCGCCAAAACCGTAGCTAAATTGGCACTTACTAAGCTTTTGCCTATAATGGGGCTAGGGCCCACCAATAGCAGAATATTGTTAGGAGCATCGTGCATGCTAAAGTGCAAGGTGGTGCGCAGGCTTCTAAAGCTTTCTACACTGGTATCGTCGGGATAGTTATAAGCCAGCAGTCTGGGCTTATTTTTATTGCGACGCATGCGATCAATGGTGTTTTTTTGCACTTCGCTATGGGGTATGCTGGCATAAACTGGCAGTCCAAACTCGCTTTCCAGCACTTTGGGGTCTTCAATGCCTTTGTTCCATAAATGGCGTAGCAAAATAAAACCTGCCGCCACAAATATTCCCAATAAAAACATTATAGCCAGGGTAATAGCTTTGCGGGGTTTCACGGGTTTATAGGAGGGCATGGCATAGTCGATCACTCGCACATTGCCCACTTGTCCGGCTTTGGCCACTTCTAGCTGTTGGGCGTTTTCGAGCATGGTGTTGTACAGTTCTGCGGCCACTTTAGATTCTTGAGCCAGGCGTAAAATTTCTTGTTGGGTTTTGGGGAGCTTTTTCACTTGGCTTCCCACACTGCGCATTTGTTCTTTAAGGCGGTTTTCTTGGCTGAGCAGGGTTTGCACCGTGGGGTGATCTTCTTTATATAAGCGTAACATTTCAGCTTTTTGTTGCTGTAATATCAATAATTTCGACTCTAAATCCACCCCTTGATCCAAAATCAAGCGACTTTCGGTGTTTAAATCAATGGATCCCACCTGTAGGCGGTATTCATTAAGCTTGGTTTCAGCTTCTTCGGCTTTGATTTTTAAATCCGGGAGTTTGCTTTGCAAAAATTCCAAGGTTTTGGCGGCTTCTTCGCTTTTTCTATCCACATTTTGGCGCACATAGTTGCGGGCGACATTGTTGATAATCTCCGCAGCGGCATCCACATTTTTATGCTGAAAAGTCAGGGCTAAAATCCCCGTTTTTTTGCCTTTTTCCACTACTTTTAAATTTTCATTCACAGCATCTATGGCTTTGAGTTTGGTGTTTTTAATTAGTTTAAATTCTTGGCCTGTTTTACCCTGCAAAACCGAGATAAATAGTTGCAGACTATCCCCTTTTACCGCTGTACGCAGGGATTCCCCCACAGTTCCCGTGGCGATTTTCTGTTTTTCAAAGTACAATTCATAGCTATTGGCATTTACCAGCTTTATGGTGGTGGCTTTGCCTAACCATGGTTGCGGAGGGTCAAAGCTTTCCACTCTGATGGCGGTTTCGGGGTGTTGTTTTTGCAAAAAATAGTCCCCCACTATGGGCCACACTTGGGCGCGGCTTACAATATCTAAATTTAGTTGCTCCACTACCCTACCCAGTACCATACGACTTTTAATGATTTCTATTTCGGTTTCCGCCGGGCTAGAAATATCGAACATGGCGCCTAATTCACCAAAAACCGCATTGCCCATGCCTCCGGATTTCTCCTCTACTTGTACCAGGGCATCTACCTGATAAATGGGCGTAGCCACTATCAAATACCCCACGGCCAAAGCCACCGCTAGAGCGGCGCAAAAGGCGACAATCCACTTTCCTCCCCACATTAGTTCTATAAATTCTTGTAGGGTTACTCCTGTTTCGGAGTGTTCAGTTGTTTTGCTCATAGTTTCTCCAAGTTGATACACATAATTGTAATTGTAAGGCCACTCTTTCAAAAGTTGCGTGGCTCAATCCCATGGGATCGTCAATATCATAACCTTCAAAATGCCCAATACGCATAACTTTGCCCCTGGTCCAAGGAAACTTCTCGTGACAATAGCTTTGTTGACGACGGCTCATTACCAAAACCAAATCCGCTTCTTTTAGCATGGTTTCGCTCACTTGTTTGGCTATATGCTCGCTAATATCTGCCCCCAAAGCTGCTGCTACTTGCACCGCAAAAGGCTGAGCGGGGTGCCCCACCATGGCCCCTAGTCCTGCAGAATCTACCTGGTGATGGGGATATGCTTGGCGCCAAAAGCCTAAAGCCATGGGACTGCGGCATACATTGCCTTGGCATAAAATCAATACTTTTTGTATGGTGGGCATCATTTAGTAATAGTGTGAATATCCGCTGCCGTAGAAGCTCCGTGGCTAATTAGCGCAGCAGTGGGTAAAATAAGTCCAATTACACGGTTCCAACGAGCAAGTCCGGTGGCATCTACAAAAACCACATCCCGAGGGCGCAAAGCAAACTGATCGCCCAGGGCTAAAGCCAAGGGATTACGGGCGTTAAGGTGAAACACTTCAACCTTTGCACTATCCACATAGCGAATCACATATATGCCCTTACTTTGGGCGCTGAGGGGGCTAAGTCCGCCCACTTCGGCTAGGGCTTGTACCAAACTGAGTTTTCCGTTATTTAATGGCACAGCGGCTTGGGTATTGACCTCTCCCAGCACATAAACTTTGTTTTCATCGCGACTGGCCACGCGCAAAACATCGCCATCTTGCAATAATATTTGTGCAGGGCCCGAATCTTGGGCGTATTTGGCGTATAAATCCACCACATAATGCTCTCCCTGGCGTTGCAATTCCACTTGACTGGCATCGGCATCGGGGCTGAGTCCACCGCAGGAATTTACCGCATTGAGCAAGGTCAGCGGCACATCGGTAACCGGCACAATGCAAGGGGCTTTCACAGCTCCATGCACAAACACTTTTTGACTGCGAAATCCGGTAACTTTAACATCTAATTGGGGATCATTCAAAATAGTGCTTAAAGATCCTAAAATATGCTCGCGCATTTCCCCTGCGGTGCGCCCTTGGGCGGGAACCATACCTATGTATGGGTAAAAAATCTGGCCTTTTTCGTCCACCATCTGTCCACTGGCCAAGTCCGAACGGTATTGCCCCATGGGCAAGGTGAGTTCGGGGTGTTCCCACACGGTAACTGTTACCACATCGTATAGCCCCAAGCGATAAGCTTCGGGTTTAAGGGCCAAAAGTTCGGCTGGTACTTGATTTGTGGGTACTAAATTTGCAGAGATTTCACGGACATTTTGCGGAGTGATAGAGCGCAGACGCACTTGCATATTCTGAAACTGACTGGTGCTATCCACCACACCATCTTCCGGAGCTTTTTCGTTATAAACCATGCCGGGAGACAAAGCACAAGAGCTAAAAAGCAAGCTGAGCATTAACAGGAACTTCATATTAATTTTCCTAAAATCAAAAACCAAATAGTAAATAAAAACCAACTAAACAACAACAAATATTGAAAGTAAACCGTAGTGGAGCTTAATTCGTACCTTTCCAGCAAGCGCCGCACTTTGGGAACCACTTCTTTGGTGCGCAAAGGTATGGTAATCACATCCCAGGCACCATGGGCCAAATAAGTATAAACTAAACCTCGCCTTTCGGGCTTAACCATGCAAACCACTGCCACATTTTGCTGAATTTTATAAAACAAAGAGAACAATCGTGCCGATTTTTTGGGAAGTTCTTCTTCATCCACAAAAACCACGGGATGACGGTAGTGCTTAAACTTTTCCAAAGCGGTTTTCATATCGGTCTCGTAGTCTATCCAAAATCCCATACCGCTTAAAATCGCCATTAATTGCTCCCTTTGGGGAGATTCTTTGAGTATAAGCAACAAGCGTTTGCGAGGTTTCAATAATCTTTTCATATAACCTCTATAGCTCGGGTTTTACGGCGATTAACATCTTCGGCGGTGGTGAAATTTTCGGCAGCGCCCACCAAAACCGCAATGTGCATTAACAAGGGATGCACAAACAGGGGTTTTGCGCTTAAAACTATGGTTTTGGCTGGTAAAGTGCGACCTATAAGCTCGGAAACCACTTCCACCTTGCGGCACAGCACAATGCTGGGAATTTGTTGGGATTGAAATATGGTTTTGAGCCTAGCCATAAAGTCCGTGGTGCGTTCGGCTTCGATCTGCTCCACAATTAGGCAATCTATATGGCAATCTTTGAGGTTTGCGCAGTCAGCAGTGTCGTAAAAACTGAAATTAAAGTCGGATTGTCCTTGGTTTTCCAAAGCCCCCTGTAAACAATTGTTTGCAGCGAACACTCCCACTTTGTAGGTAGATTTTGTAGTGCCCCATAGGCGAGCGAAAAACATTTTTAGGGATTTGCCCCTAAAGTAAAACATGGTTATGCTAAAGAATATAATGCCTAGCATATACAAATGCACCGCTGTTTCTAGCCAAATATTTTGGTTGATGATTAATAATATCCCCGCACTCACAAAAACCGTGGCAAAAAGCGCCAATACTATGGAAGCTTGTAAATGACTGAGGCCTTTGGAAAGCATGCGGTGGTGAATATGGTTAGAATCGGGGCTTACCATTTGTTTAAGTCGGCTTTTGAGCTTGGCCGATCTTTTGGGTTCCACAAAAAAGCGCCTAAACATGGCTATAAACACATCTAAAACAGGAAATCCTGCCAAATACAACAAAGGAAGAGCATTACTTTGACCAATATTTTTTAAAACGAATAATCCGCTAATGGCCACCATAAAGCCTATGAAAAGGCTGCCCGAATCCCCTAAAAACAAGCTAGCGGGGTGACTATTGAGCACTAAAAAGCCTAAAACCGCCCCTATTATTACCGGAAGCAGTATTTTTAGCTCTAGGATATTAAAATAATAAGCTAAAAACAACAGCCCCGCCAAAGAAATAGCGCTAATTCCACCACAGAGCCCGTCGATGCCATCTATAATATTAAAGGAGTTGGCGACCCCCACCACCCAGACTGTAGTAAGTGCAAACACCACGGCTTTGATGAGCAGGGGGCTAAAAAAGGGTAAATTCACAGGCACGGTTAGTTGTAAATGCCAAATCACCAAGGCTGCTAAGCTAAATTCAAGCAGAAACTTGTAGCGCACTCGCAAATGCCAAGGCTTGCTATCCACGAATTCTTTGCCCTTGCGCTCGCTCAGAAACTTGCGCCAGTAATACACCGCACTGGAATCGTCTAAAATGCCTATAAATAAGAAAACTAGCACCGCCACCATGGCGACAATTATCATTTTATGGCCAAAATATTGGTAATTGTAAAACAAAAGCGCAGAAAACCCTAACAAAACGGTAATCAATAGCCCAAAACCGCCCATGCGGGGTACTTGGCGCTGATGCACCTTACGCTTGTCGGGGATATCTAAAAACAAGTTTATTATGGGAGTGCGCAGTAACACTTGCAAAAGCACAAAACAAAGCACTCCACTTAACAAAATTATTATGAGTGGAAAAATGGCTGATATGAGATTAAGTAAATTCACTTGGGCAAAATATAGAACTCAAAAACAGATTTTTTAAAAATATTTTCGAAAGTGTGATGCTTATCACACTATTTTAATTTGTTTGCAAATAATTCCCCTAAACTGGCATGATTTTGACTAATATTTTAACAACAAAACGGAGTGTTTAATGAAAAAAACCAAAAAAACCAATAAAACTATAGTCCTTTTGGCGTGCTTAGTAGCCATCACCCACGCCAATGTTATCACCACTGGCGGGCAAAATGGCGTCGCACGCACAGTTAGCTCTTACACCCTAGGCAAAGGTTCAATCAATGCTGGTGTTGCCGTAAAAGGCGACTACGCATATAGAGATTTTTACACCAATAACGGTGATAATCATGAATCTGCCTGGCTTTTAAACGAAGATTTTTTTATAGGCTACGGTATCACCAACTGGTTAGATATCAGCGTAAACATGCCTTTTTATCAGGATTTTTGGGAAAACCACTCCGGAATCATTGGTGCCCAAGGAGATTTGGGCGTTGGAATTAAGCTAGAGCATATAGGTCTATACAAATACGCTCCTTTTAGAGTGGGTTATTTGTTGCGCATGACCGTACCTACCGGCAATGATAAAGCTGGATATTTCCAAAGGCATGCCAACCACTATAAACACTTTGGTACCAACACCGAAGGAGCATATAGCAGTCGTGGCGTATCATTAAACCCCACCATGGTCTGGACTTTGGACTTTAACCTCTTCCCTATTCGCTTACCTTTGCTTTTACACGGTAATTTAGGTGGAATTGCCAATGTTAGCGGTGCATACAAACGCCAATCTGCAGTTTTATTGGGTAATTTGGCTTTGGAATACCAGTTTTCTAATTCGTGGAGTAGCTTTATTGAATTAGCTGGCGAGGCCAAGGCCCAAGCTTTTTCTGAAGGCTACAACTTTACCACCAATTTAAATGATAACTTACTTAGGCTATCTGGCGGTGCCAACTTCCAAGC
>JAAZFC010000078.1 GCA_012511955.1 Fibrobacter sp.
CCGATAATGGTTGCACATTAACATGGTCGCACCCAAAGAGCTGTTTACAGCGGTTTATGGCCAAGGTTTCTACTTCGTCAACCACTTGGTTGCCTCCATAGTAGCGACGGCCCACATAACCTTCTGAATACTTATTGGTTAAAGTTGAGCCCATGGCCTCCATCACAGCCTTAGACACATAGTTTTCAGAAGCTATTAATTCTATACCAAGCTCTTGCCTTTGAGTTTCTGCTACAATAAGCTTAGAAATTTGCGGATCTATTGATTCTATTTTATCCATTTTGTAACTCCTTTGCGCGCCAAAGATACAAAAGGATTGCAAAGTGGGCATTTCTTTTACAGAATATATGGACAAAAAGCCAACATTTGCGTATAAATTTCTAAATTGAGGTATAAATAGCTAAAATCAGACCTAAAGGAAGGTGTATGAGTAGTATTATTAGTTTGAATGGTGACTGGGATTTTATTTGGGATGGAGCAAACGAGGGATTACACAATAGATGGTTTGTTACTGTTCCCAATGATGTCAAATCTATTGAAGTCCCCTATGTTTGGGAACGCAAACATGAAAAAACTGAACAAGTTGCCTTTTATTTTAAAAAATTTGCTGTAGATGAAAAAGAAAACGCCAAAAGGATTTTCATTCGCTTTGAAAACATATCTGCCCACGCTAGTGTTTGGTTAAACGGAACCCACATTGGCTCTCATTTCGGAGGGCATAGTCCTTTTTCTTTAGATGCTTCTAAAGGCGTTAAAGTTGGGGAAGAAAACCTACTTTGTGTGCGAGTTTCATCGGTTAACTCTTACGGTAAAGTTGATATTAGCCGCACCACAGATGACGACGAAAACTCTCGTTTTGCCATTGTGGAAGAACTTCCCGTTGGATTACCATGGAAGCAATATCCCTATGCGGGAATCATAGGAAATGTAGAGTTAATATTAGGCGACAAAGCTTTTATTAGTCAATGCAATGTTGTCCCTGACCCCGATTTAGAACGCATAAATGTGGATTTACAATTTAATAATCCACGCAACTTTTCCGCAGATTTACTTTTTGCAGTTTCTAACCCACAAGGCGAAACTTTTGCAATCAGCAAAAATGTTAGGTTAGATAAAGAAAATCACAATCAAAGATTCCAATTTGAGTTTAAAGATATACAATGGTGGAGCCCTGAAAGCCCCAATACTTATAAGCTTGAAGTTTGTCTTAATGGCTCTTTTTCAGTGATTAGGAACTTTGGCTTCCGAAAATTTGATTGTATTGAAGGAGATTTTTATTTTAATGACAAAATCGTTAAAATCAAAGGAATAGTTTATAATCAGCACGAACAAGCTGGTGGATTATGGACAGATGACCTTAAAAAAGCTCGTCAAGATTTAAAAAACATCAAAGAATTAGGCTTTAATTTTGTTAAATCTGGTGGAACTCCATTTTCTACTGAAATCTTAGAAATTTGTGATGAATTAGGTATTTTGGTTTTCCAAGAAATGCCCATTCACAACCAAAAAGCCTCTAACCAAGGTTTAGAAAAAGCACGCTTAGTAATCAAAGAGGTTATAGAAAACACCAAATCTCACCCCTGTATTGCAGCTTGGGTTTTAGGAAGCGAAAACGGAACTTTAATGCTAGAAAACGGTAATAAATTGCTCTCTAGCGTTGATGAATTAGATCAAGCACACCCAGTCTTTAGTAATTTAAACAGTGTGTATGTCGATAACCGACAAAATTTTTCCGAAGATTCTGGAAAGGTAATGGGCATCACTACTAATAACAGAATTTTGTTGCATTCTTCCCATCGTTTACAATTGCGTACCCATATAAGTCAAACTATGTCACTATTTTTGACCCAATATGGAAACAAAGAATTCGAAGAATTAGAAATTCCTGACCTGACCTTTGGTAGCAGTAAATTACACGAAGAATACGAAACATTTGTGGATGAAATACAAGATAAGATCTTGGTTTCATTAAAAAACAACTCTCTACTCTACAAAGTGAATAAAACAGCAACTAAACTCAAAGGTTTGCGCGCTGAAAACAATCGCAAAGCTTTGCAAAGGCTATATAGAGGCATCAATGCTTTTATAAAAACTGGACACGGCAAAGATATTTGGGCCACCACAGAAGACTTCATAGAAGAGATTAACAAAGCCTCATTAGAAGGCAAGTTAGATCAAATTTCTGCCATACAAAGCAACCCTAGAGTTAGTGGGTTTTTCCTAGATCAATGGGCTGATTACGGTGTAAATTTAGCAGGTTTAACTGATGAATTCCGCAGTTCTAAAGGCTTTGAAGACTTTATTGAAGAAATAACTTTAGACAATAAGGTTCTTATTAGCGCCTTAGAGCGATATGTAAAGCCTAAAAGCAAAATGATTTTCAATTTAGCCTTGTTAAATGAAGCTAGGTACGAAAAATGTCAAGCATCTGTGAAACTTTTAGATACTAAAGGCAAAAAAATTGATAGTAAAACAATAAAAGCAACCCCAGAAACCAGCTTAACAGTACTTGGTGAAACAACTCTTAAATCTCCACCAAAAATAGGTGACTACATTTTAAGAGTAGAATTGCATCACGAAAAAGAATTAATCTATCAAAAAGATGAACCCATTATTTGTTTAGAAGAGCCAGAATACGACTTTGCTCCTTCGGTTTGCTTTTTAGATGAAGCAGAAAACACCAGACAAGCAAAAAAACTTATTTTTGGTGATGAACCCATTGTATTTACCTCAAGTCTATCATCTTGGAATGACGATATTCTCAATAGCTTGGCCCTAGCAGTCAAAGAAGGAAAAACCTTAGTTATTTCCGATGTAAATGACGAAGATGTAGAGGCATTCAATAGTTGCATTGATTTTGGTATGGAGATCAATGCCCACGATTCTTCTGGAAGTTTTGGCGTTAGCGCACATTTTTACACAGATAAAGACTTAGCCAAAGTTGCACAAACAGATGGATTTATGGGTAATATGGCTGCAGCAATCATTCCGTCTATGTCTATGACTGAAATGGAAGGCGCAAAAGTTTTTGCGCGCAGTGTTAACATCGAAGACGATAAATTAACTGATGGTGTGGATATACAAAGTGTAAAACTCGATGCTGGTAAAATTGTTTTCTGTCAGTACAATTTGTTTGACAATGTGGAAAACAATGTACTTGCAGAACTACTATTTGCACATCTTATTAAAAAGATATGCAAATAATTTATCAACTATAAATCTTTTAACCATAGGGCTGGCATTAAGATGCTGGCTCTATTTTTAGAAACTTAAAATATGTCAGGAGCAGGATTTAATTTTAGGGAATCAATTATTGAATCATATTGAATGCTACTATCTTTCAATATACTGTCCGCAGCTTCATCCATAATCGCATCTAAAGTGGGTAGAGTTTCTATGCTTTTTAGCTTCGATGCTGAAGCAGCATTGTATATAGGATATATTTTAGTAGGTAGCGGTTCTACGATCTTAGTCCCTAATATTTCTAGCTTAGAAACTATATAAGCAAACCACTCTTTCAACCAAATTTTACGACCTTCGCGAGTATGCACCCATGTATTCTCATTAAAGGCTAGATCAGGTGCATCTTGCACCAAAAACACTATGCCTTTACCACTTAATTTTTCAAAAATATTTAAAACCCTCTTAGTAGCTGGTCCCCTTGTTAGCAAAAGCACTGAATCTATGGCGCGTTCTTTTAATATAGGAATCACCGTTTTAGCTTCTTCTATAGTAGAAGGATCATCGTGATAAACCGCAAAGATTCTACTGGCATCTACTTTACCCTGATTTAGCATTTCTTCTATATAAAAATCAGCATTGTTTTGAGATTTATATACACGCCTTCCCAATACCAATGCACTGTCAGCTTTACCCTCTGATAGCAATGCCGCGGCATAATCCGTCCGCTCCATTTCTGCAGTTTGCCCATCTAATACTAACACCCAAGGAATATGTTCAAATTCATCGTGTTGCACTAGCCAAACACCACTCCAGCGCACTATTACATACGCACTAAGAAATAATATGGCAAAAAGAAGTGCAAAAAACACCACTATGGTTCTTGTGTTGCGCTTTTTTTGAGATTCGCGCTTTTTTAAATCAAAAGGTAAAAGTCGAGGCATAATAACAATTTAACAATAAGCAAAACTTAAACAATGGAAGGTGAATTTCTTTTTATAATGGTAACTGATGTGCCACTTTCTTCGGCATAAACTTCATCCATATATGTGCGTAATAAAAAAATGCCTTTGCCCACTCCCGTTTTTCCATTACTAACTTCACAAAATGGAACTGTAGATGTACATGACAAACAGAATAAATCTGGATTTACTGTCCATGCTATATTTAATTTAATGTTTACTTTCTCTTTTTCAAACTGCACCAACGCACTTTCAAGGACTTCCTTTACTCCGTTTTCTATAGAACTATAATTCCTTTCTGAATACTCATTTTTTTTCATTTTGCTTTGTATTTTATTTAAAAGCAATTCAAAATCATTTCTATTAGCCACGCGGCAGCGACATATACCCTTTGCTTTAGGAAAATGCAGTAAATATTTGTAGCGTTCGTTTAAAGGTTTTTTTAGTACTTCGATTCCCACAAAAGTCCTATCATCATCTACTTTACTTAAAGTAGTATCTGTTTTAAGTCTAAGATTAAGAGCACCATAAATAGAATCTAGGGGCAGTGAGCCCAAGTTATGCAAAATTCCTATAAAATCCGCATAACTCAAAAAACCAGATCTATCTTTCTTCTCTATATTAAAACAGCCATCAGTAAAAAAGAGAAGCTTGTCACCTGGATAAAGTTGCTCCACTTCCACATCAAAAAAGGGATCTGGCAGCATACCAATCAGCATCCCTTTGGAATCTAATTGGCGCATGGAGTTATCTCTTCCAATAATTACTGGTGGTGGGTGACTCCCGCGCACATATTTTATTTTATTGGTTTTCAAATCAATAACTCCCCAAAATGCAGTCAAATATAAGCCCGTGCGCAAATGATTTTTTAAGTCTTGATTAATATCTTTAAAAAAGCGCTGGGGATCGTAATACTTCTCTATATGATTGTACAATGATAATTTCACCATAGCCGCCACAAAAGCTGCAGCTAAACCATGCCCAGAAACATCCCCTATAAAGACTCCGATTTTTTGATTTCCCAAAGGAATTAAATCATATAAATCTCCCCCAATATGTTGAATGGGTTCATAATTTTCCCAAAAATGCAAATGTCCGTAAGTTGCTGGTAAATTTGGCAACAAACTTTGCTGTATATCCCTAGCCATCTCTAAATCATGGTCTTTTTCAGCTAAAGCTGTTTCTAACTGATCGTAGGCTAAAGATAATTGATGGTTTTTATCGGCTAATTCTCTAGCCTTATGCTCTAAAATCAATTTCTGTTCTTCCAATGCTGTTTTAATCTTGTGCAAAGCCGTTATATCTTTTTTGGTTTCTACTACATATTTAACCTTTTTATCTCTATCAAAAACAGGAGTAAAACTAACATCGTACCAAACCTTATGCTTGCCTATATTCCATTGACTAGCTGCCATAAGTTGCGGTTTTTTTTCTACTACAGCTTTATATAATTGGCATCCAGGGCAAGGAGTTTTTCTGTTAAAATGCGCTTCATAACATTTTTTTCCTAACAATTGCTTGTATGATTTCCCAACAATTGATGCATAGAGCTGATTAACCCTAAGAATGTTGTAATTGGGATCTATAAGGGCTACAGGTTCGAGGGCATCTAGTATAGTTTGCAGTTCATTTTTAATAAAGTGAGTCTTTCTGCGATTAACTGCCACCCTAATTATGCTAAAAAGCACAAATAAAAGTGAGATGAATATAACTATGATGCTATAGAACATCTTTTTTAACCATCAACAAAGCGTGATCACCCTGAGCATAATAGTTTTTGCGCATGCCCATTTTCACAAAACCATTTTTTTTATAAAAACCCAATGCCTTTTGGTTTAAAACACTCACCTCCAAATAAAGCCCTTGAAAAGGATGGGTTACTAGCAAAGAAACCATTTTTTCAAGTTTCTTAAGCAAAGCAAAAGCCACTCCTCGTCTTTGAAAACTAGGTTTTACCATTATACTGAGCAGTTCCACTTGATCGTATTGTATCTGTGCTATCATATACCCTATTATTCTACCAAAAAAATCTTCTGCTACCCAGCATAAACTGCTTTTAGTCGCATTAATTTCTGCCAAAAAGTTTTTATATGACCAATTCTGTAGTTTTAGTTCACTTTGAATGGCTAAAGCTTGCTCAATATCCCCTATTATCATAGCCCTTAATTTAAATTTATTTTTCCCTTTCCGCATAAGAAACTTGTAAATAATTTGCAACCTGTAAGGGATTTGGGTTGATTTGTTCAAAAGATAGTGGGCTAAATTTAAAAACATCCATATCTTGAACTATGTTTACACTCTTAGCCACACCTTTAAATTCCTCTAAATATTTTTCCTCTGCTAGAACTATGTGGTAATCTTTACATAATAGTTTTAAATCCTTTTCACTTATAAATAATTCTGCGCGCAAATTACCGTTACTCATTCCTCCGTAGCCCACATAAAAAAAACCTGGACGAGCGGGCATAGCAACCATAATTTTACCTAAAGCTAATGCTTTTTGGGCATAATGAAAATATGCAGCTAAACTACTTAAACCATATAACTGGCGTTTACCATTAAAGCACAAACCTTGGGCAAAGGCTATACCCGCACGCAAACCTGTAAAAGAGCCAGGGCCGGTAAATACTAAAATGCGTTTTATTGCGGAGATGTTTAAATCAACTTCGGATAAAGCCTGTTGTAAAAAATCTTGTAGCTTCTCGCCCCTAGCCTCAGCTTTATATTCCCAAAAGCTTTGCTTACCAGAAATTCCGAGATATACGCCAGATTTTGAGCTGTCTATTATTAAATCCGACACTTTTAGCTACACTTTTTGCAAGGATTCGGCAATGATGCGATCAATTAACTCCGCGTAGCCAATGTTTTGATGGGCCGCTTGCTGGGGCAATAAGCTTTGGGGGGTCATTCCGTGCAAGGTGTTAGTTTCTAATACGAAAATATCGCCGTTTGCATCTATGCGCACATCGGTTCTACTATAAACCGAGCAGTTTAAAACTTTATGGGCTCGCTCGGCTATTTGTTGAATTTTCTGAGTGAGTTCAGGGCTTAAATTTGCCGGAGTAATTTCTTCGCTTTTGCCTTGATATTTGGCTTCGAAGTCGAAATATTCTCCTTGATGGGGTTTTATTTCTGTGGGCGGAAGTATGGGACCATTTTCCAAGAAACCACAAGAAGCTTCGGTGCCAGAAATGTACTTTTCACAAATTACTCGGGGAAATTTAGACAAAAGATTTTCCACTAAATCCATGAATTGGTCTAAATCTTCAGCTATGCCCATATCTAAGGATGAACCGCCACAGGGATCTTTTACCACCAATGGAAATCCAAGCTTTTCTGAAACTGAAATTAGTTTTTCACCTGAGAATTCTTTCCTATATAAAACTTCAAAATCAGCTGTGGGAATTTCGTTAGCCAAATAAGTGTACTTAGCTTGTATTTTATCCATAGCCAAAGCAGAAGCTAAAACCCCGGACCCCGTATATGCAATGTTCCAGTTTTCCAAAAGGGCTTGAATTTTACCATCTTCACCAAAAGCGCCATGCAAAGCTATAAAAGCTATGTCTGCATCAGGTAAGTCGGACAAAGCTGGGGTTTTTAACTCATTTAAAGAGTTACCGCCTAAGGAATGAAAATAATTAATAGAAAAAGAATTTTGTTGATAAGGAGTAAGCTCGCGGCTAGACCACTTCCATACATTATCTTTGCTAATTAAAACTGGATGCACATTGTATTTTTTTTCATCCATGGCACGGACTATGTTTGAACCAGAAATAAGAGATATCTCATGCTCCGTAGATGGGCCGCCCATGAAAACTAAAACTCTTTTACGCACTTAAACCTCCAATTTAGCAGCTAACCAAGATTTAACCTCTGCTATGGGTAAGCGAACTTGCTCCATGGAATCTCTTTCGCGAATAGTAACCGCATTGTCATCGAGGCTATCAAAATCCACGGTTATACAGTAGGGCGTGCCTAATTCGTCTTGGCGACGATAACGCCTTCCAATGGATTGAGTTTCGTCATACTCGACCTTCCATGATTTTAATAAGTCACCAAATATTTCATCGGCGATTTTCATCAGTTTTTCATTTTTCGAAAGTGGAAGTATAGCAGCTTTCACTGGAGCCACTGAGGGATGAAAACGCAAAACTGTTCTTTGTTCCCCATTTTCTAGTTCTTCAACTTCATAAGCATCTGTTAAAGCAACCAATAAAAGACGATCTACCCCCAATGATGGTTCTACCACATAGGGAATGTATTTTTCATTGGTTACTTTATTATGGTAACGCATATCAACTTTGGAGTGCTCAGTATGTTGGGTCAAATCAAAGTCAGTGCGACTGGCAATACCCCAAAGTTCGCCCCAACCAAAGGGGAAGTCGTATTCAATATCTGCAGTGGCATTGGAATAATGAGATAATTCTTCTGCACTGTGATCGCGGAAACGCAGTTTATCTTTATTTATGCCAATCTCAGCAAGCCAATCCATGCTATATTTTTTCCAATATTCGTACCATTCCATTTCGGAGCCAGGTTCGCAGAAAAACTGCAATTCCATTTGCTCAAATTCACGGGTGCTAAAAATGAAGTTTCCTGGAGTAATTTCATTGCGAAAGCTTTTTCCAATTTGCCCAATACCAAAAGGTACTTTTTGTCTGCAACTTTCTACCACATTTTTAAAATTGATAAAAATACCTTGAGCGGTTTCCGGACGCAAATAAACTTGGTTGCCTGAACCTTCTACCACCCCCATTTCAGTTTTAAACATTAAATTAAAAGCTCGGGGCTCTGTAAAATCACTGCTACCGCATTTTGGGCACTGGATTTTTTCATTTTTCATAATTTCAGCAACTTCGCTTAGTTCTTTTCCCGCAGCTGCACCTTCACCTAGCTTAGCTTCTACTAAATGATCTGCACGGCTGCGCTCTCTACAAACTCTACAATCCACTAAAGGATCACTAAAGTTAGCCAAATGCCCTGATGCTTGCCATACTTTTGGGTTTAACAAAATTGATGAGTCTAAGCCCACCACATCGCGGCGAGAATTGACAAAGCTTTTCCACCATAAATCTTTAATATTACGCTTGAGTTCTATTCCATAGGGTCCATAATCCCAAGTATTAGCCAAACCATCATATATTTCTGAACCAGGGAAAATAAATCCACGCCTTTTACAAAGATTAACAATATCTCTTAAACTATCAAGCACTTTGGATTTTTTCTTAGACATAATATCTCCAGTATAAAACAATTTTAAATATTTTCTTGGGTAAAATATAGCTTTAACTACGATTCTTATGAGTTGATTCGCTTTTTAAAATTAAGGAAAACGACATAA
Organism: Fibrobacter sp.; assembly: GCA_012511955.1. Taxonomy (GTDB): domain Bacteria; phylum Fibrobacterota; class Fibrobacteria; order Fibrobacterales; family Fibrobacteraceae; genus JAAZFC01. Next base: position 9,484 of record JAAZFC010000078.1, read on the forward strand.
ATTTATAGGTTTTATTGACTTTAAGCTGAGTTCTTTCCCAGCTTTTGAATAAGCGATATTTTTTTAAAAAAAAAGCCCTGCTTTTAAGCAGGGCGTCTTTTAAAAACAAAAAATCCGGCGATTACCTACTCTCCCGGGTTCGTAAACCAGGTACCATCGGCGCTATGGGTCTTAACTTCCGTGTTCGGAATGGGAACGGGTGTGGCCCCCCAGCAATCATCGCCAGAAAATAAAATTTTGTCAATTGAAATCGAAAAACTAAAAGTAATCACTAAGCTATTAAATTCTTGCTGCGCACATAGTTATCTAAAACTATAAGCTCAAAAAAAGATAAAGCCTCACGGTCTATTAGTATCACTCGGCTCAATACATTACTGCACTTACACCTGTGACCTATCAACGTCGTAGTCTTCGACGGACCTTCAGGGGGCTTGCGCCCCGCGAAACCTAATCTTGGGAGTGGCTTCACGCTTAGATGCTTTCAGCGTTTATCCATGCCACACATAGCTACCCGGCGCTGCCGCTGGCGCGACAGCCGGTACACCAGTGGTGTGTCCGGCC
>JAAZFC010000079.1 GCA_012511955.1 Fibrobacter sp.
CGGTGGTGCAGTCAGTCATCAAGAAATATCTATGACAATCCTTGAGCTCAGGGACAATGGAAAAACCTATAAAATTGATACTGTGTGCTGGTTTAAGTTCAGTGTATTTGCCTCCTTTCTCTCCTTGGGTGGCGTGCATCTGACTTAGATATTTATGACTGCGTTTGATAAAGTCTTTTTCATCAGCAATCTGCATTTCAATGTTAAATAACTCATCTGTTTCAGACCTGGCTTTGATGTCCAAAACTGAGTTTTTGCCTTTTATAAATTCACTGTAAGTGATAGGGTTTAGTATGGTTATCTCTTTAATTTTTTGCAGATTTAAATCAGCAAAAACCTCGTTAATGATGTAAATCAAGCTGTCCTTGGTTTCTTCCTCGGCAAAAACGCGATGAAAAATGTGATCGTTGGTAAGTGATAAATTTGCTTTTGACATGCAATTCCTCCTTATATTTGTTAATGCGCAAAGTGCGCTCTATATGTATAGACGACAAAAGGAGGACTTTGTGCCACATTAAATGAAAAAACTTAAAAATAACGTTTAAAAACACTCGATGACCGTGAGCGACGCTTGTAGCATCTCCGAACTTATTCCCTCCACCTTAGCGTTGTTTTACTTATCTTTATATAGTGGGATTGAAAACGAAGGAGTGTAGCCCAATGCGCACAAGAGTTATTTTATGGTTATTAGGGGCTTTAATCAACGCCAGTCCAGCGTTTTATACGCCAAGCGACACTCTTTTTATAATGAAAGATCAATTGCTAATGGGAAAATACGCCATAAATAAGCAAGTTGATAGCTTGGCTTTTAGCGGTTCGGGTTCCAAAGGCAGTTTAGAACTATTTAAAAAATCCAAATCCGTAGCCAGCATAAAACTAAATGAAATTGACAGCATAGTGTTTTACAACCCCGTGCGCGGTTCGTTTATAGATGGCAGAGATGAGCAAAGTTACGCTTGGACGCAAATCAACGGCACTATATGGATGGCGGAAAACCTGCGCTATTTGCCCAAAGTGGTAGGCACGCAACAACTTTCTGATCAAATCCCTTATTATTATGTGTATTCCTACGAAAGCAGCGATGTGGTAGAGGCCAAAAAAGTAGAAAGCTATGTGCGTCGCGGAGCTTTATACAACTGGCACGCCGCAGATGAAGCTTGCCCCGATGGCTGGCGCTTGCCCACCCAAGCCGAGCTGGGCGATTTACTCAAATACGCTGGGGGTAAAGACTCTGCCGCCTGGCACCTCAAAGCGGCAGAAGGATGGTTGGTGGGAAGAAACGGCGCGGACACCTATGGTTTTAGTGCTATTCCTGGGGGATATTTAAGCGAAAACGCCTATAAAGGCAACATTGAAGCCGGATTTTGGTGGACAGCAGACACCGCCGCCTTTTTAGCGCAAATTTACAGTTTTTATTACGACGAAACCCAAGTGGATTTAACAGAATTTGGTTTGGAAACCGGTGCTTCAGTGCGTTGCCTTTTTGATGAAAGCCTAAGCCCTCGCTTGCGCCCAGTGGAATTAAGCGTTAACAATCCCGATATGGGGCACACCAGCGGAGCCGGCCGATACGCTCCCAACCAAGAGATTAAAATCCAAGCCCATCCTCAAAATTTACATCAATTCACCCATTGGAGTGGGCCTTATGCTAAGCAGTTGACCGATAGCACCCAAGCGGAAATCAACCTGACCATGCCCTTTCAAGGCATAAGCTTAGAAGCTAACTTTAAACCCTTAAATTCAGGCACTATCACTGATCCGCGCGATGGGCAAAAATACACTTGGCAGCTAATAGGCACGCAAATTTGGCTAAGCGAAAATCTGCGCTATGCTCCGCATTTATCAGCCACTGACCAGGTAGCACCCCTAAGCACTCCAGCTTATTTTGTCTATGACCAAAGGGAAAGCACCTTTGATACCAGTAGCACTTATTTGCGCCATGGTGTATTGTACAACTGGAATTCTGCCCAAGCAGCTTGCCCCGAAGGTTGGCATTTGCCTTCCGCCGTGGAATGGGAACAGCTGATTAGCCATGCTGGTGGAAGCGCTGTGGCCGCGAGAAGATTAAGCGCCACCGGCGACAATCCCCTAAAGTTTTCGGCATATTTAAGCGGATATTATCAAAATAACTCCTCGCAAATAGACTTTTTGGACTTGGATAGCACCACTTATTGGTGGGCGCGGGATTTAATTTGGGCCACAGCCACAGAAGATGTCCAATATCACCGCGTTGCGGTGGGGAAAAATTTCAGCAGTATGCAACTCGAATCCAACAGCAACCTGCAAGGAGCCTCGGTGCGCTGTATATTTGGCGATGCCAAGTTTAATTTACACGCCACCACCACAAGCGCAGCTAAAGTATTGGGGGCTGGCTTGTACAATGCGGGGCAAAATGTGCAATTACACGCCTTGGCTAATTCTGACCAAGTTTTTAGCCATTGGAGCGGCGATGTGCACCATATTGCAGATATTAACAACCCCATGCAAGCTGTGCGCATGCCTGCCACAGACATTGAGCTTGTGGCGCATTTTGTATCTTCCACCCTTAACGACAGTCGCGATGGTAAAGCCTATCGCACCACCCAAATCGGCGCACAAGTGTGGATGGCCGAGAACTTAAAATACTTGCCTTACCTCAATGGCGTAGTCAGCGATAAATCAGTGCCCATGTATTATGTTTATGATTTTTATGGCATGGATATAGATTCTGCCGAAAGCACTACTAACTATGAAGATTATGGAGTGCTGTATAACTGGTCGGCAGCCATGGCCGAAACCCCTGGTAGCGAGGCCAATCCTAGCGGTGTACAAGGAGTTTGCCCGGCCGGTTGGCATTTGCCCAGTCAAGGGGAATGGGAACAACTATTGGCACAAGTGGAGGACAAAGCCGGAGAAAAACTCAAGGCTGATTCGGGCTGGAAAGCCCATCAAGGCACGGATGACTATGATTTTAGTGCTTTGGCCGGGGGCTATTTTAACCAAGGCAAGTTTTTGCTACGCGGTGAAAACAGCTATTGGTGGAGCAGCACCGATTTTGATGACATTAGCGCTTATGGAAGTCATATTTATTATCAATACGACGGTTTATATGCAGGTAAATACGCCAAAGACGATGCTTTTGCGGTGCGTTGTGTGCGAGGAACCGCTAAATACCCCTTAAATGTGGAAGTTAAAGGTGCCGGTAAAGCCCAAGGAGCTGGTAATTTTGAAGCGGGAAGTGTAGTCAAACTCAGCGCCCAAGCCGAGGTAGGGTATTTGTTTAGCCATTGGAGCGGCGATACAGCGCATATATCAGCGAATAGGGGAGCCGAAATTGCCCTAACCATGCCCGACAGTGCTGTAAATTTGGTGGCTAATTTCACAGTTTACGATACTATTATCGATGCTCGGGATAGCAGTGTTTATCGCATTGTAAAAATCGCTAATGAAACTTGGTTGGCCGAAAACCTGCGCTATGCGCCCACTGCCCATGAAAAAAGCCCCGATGATTTGAGCTATGGCGCACTATATGACCATAAAGCCGCACTACGCGCTTGCCCCGCAGGCTGGCATTTACCCGACGATGCAGAGTGGGAAAGTTTGGTGAAAACCATGGGTGGCAGTGCAATCGCGGGACAAAAGCTCCGCTCCCGGGTGGGGTGGCCGGGGGATAATGGCAGCGACGACTTGGGCTTTGCGGCTCTACCCGCCGAGCTTTGGTACTCAGGCAGTGCCGACCCCAAACTCGCCACCGCCTGGTGGAGTGCCGAAACCAATAACTTAGCCTTGCAATACTATGCCAGCACCGCTACACCATACCCGGCAGATACCAATGCCGCCTTGGCTGTGCGTTGCGTAAAAGGTGAAGTGCCCGCTCAATCCCTAAAGATCACACCAAACAGACTAGAATTAGCAGAAAATGATACCGCTTACTTAGAAGTGGAGATTTTGCCGGTAAATGCTACTGATACCGGTGTTGTTTGGGCTTCTGCAGATACTAATATTGTTAAAGTAAATAACTTAGCTAAAGTTTTTGCTATTAGCACTGGAGCCACTTTTGTTTATGCTACAAGTTTAGACGGATCTATTAAAGACAGCATCAGAGTTTTAGTAAATATGTTTACTGATTATAGAGATGGTACAGAGTATAGGTATGTAACAATTGGCACCCAAGTATGGATGGCCGAGAATTTGCGCTATTTGCCGAGCTTAAATGGAACTGATACCAGCTCCATTGTATCTAGATATTATGTATATGGTTACAGAGGAACTAGTATCGGAGAAGCCAAAGGCACAGAAAATTACCAAACTTATGGCGCACTCTACAACTGGCCTGCAGCTTTAACCGCCTGTCCAGCAGGTTGGCATTTGCCTGACTTTACGGAATGGGATGTTTTAGCAGGATATGTAGGAGGTCGTGGCATTGCAGGGCGTAAACTAAAAGCTATCAGTGGTTGGTACAATAATGGTAATGGCATTGGTCAAAACGGTTTTGCGGCTTTGCCTGGGGGTGGCTTCCACGGTGGCAGTTTCTACAATATGTCTTACAGCGGTTATTGGTGGAGTGCCACAGAGTACGATGCGTCTAACGCTTACTACCGGTACATGAATTGCAGTAGCGACGGCATGAGTTTGGGCAACCGCTACAAGCGCCGTGGGCGTTCTGTTCGTTGCGTTAAGGACTAAGCGTCGTTTATTTCCCCCTTTAGGGGGAAATAAACATTGACGCGGCTCGTGGGCTTTAGCCCGAGAGCCACTAAATCCGCTCTAAGCCGTAGGCAAAGAGCGGTAGGAATTTTTGGAAATAGTTTAATAAAAAATATTGCAAAAAAGTTAAATTTTAAAAACCACTTTTTTAGTTAAAGGAAAGCAGTGAAAGTTGTAGATATATATGAGTTAGAAGATCGCAACAAAGAAAATATATTTTTAATCCGTAATGCTCTGTTTTTTCAGGCATGGGAGCGTTCTGCTATGTTGTTTAAAAGTTTATTTTTTGATTATAAAATAAACTTTAAGCATTATCTCAACATTGGTAAAGATATGGTTTATTTAGGGTTTCCTGTTTCAGTGTTACCTAAAATCAAAAAAATTTGCGCTCATAAATCTTATACTCTCCAAGAGCAAGCTTCTGATTTAATTAAAATTAGCAATTTGCCTGCTATTGATATAGATTTTGTTGCTTGGAAAGCAGATCATACTCCTGTTATGCAAATCAAACCTTCGGCAGATGTTTCATTACCTGCTTTCAAAGTGGCTTATGAACTCTGTCTGTATTTGTGCAAATTATGCAGTAAGTTTTCAAAAAACTACCGTTATAGTTTAGGAGAAAATCTTCGCAAAACTGCTGTTTTGTTATGTGAAAATCTATATTTGGCAACCAAAATAGAAAAACATACTTTTAAGTTTATAAGCTCAAGTGCAGAAGAGTTAAATCGTTTAAGAATTCAAATAAGATTGCTCAAAGATTTGCAACAGATAACTATAAAACAATGGGCTTATATTAATAGGGAGATTGATGATTTACAAAAAAACTTAATGACCGGAATTTCTAAATTTAAGGATTTAGAAAGTGCGTCAAATGTAGTCCCGCAATCCACTCAAACTTCTTTTAATTAAGAAACGAGTATGGCTGACCGTTATTATAATTCAGCAAGTCTTATAGTAACTATGAAAAGTGATTGCCATGTTGTGCTTTGCCTGGGGGTAACTTCAACGGTGGCAGTTTCAACAATATGTCTAACAACGGTAATTGGTGGAGTGCCACAGAGAACGATGCGTCTAACGCTTACAACCGGAACATGAATTACAATAGCGACAACATGAATTTGAACAACAACAACAAGAACCGTGGGCGTTCTGTTCGTTGCGTTAAGGACTGCAGCAAGGAGGGCATTAGCCCTCCTTTGTTTCATGAATTAATGACTGCTTACTATGCAGCTCGCAGATACAAGCGAAATACTAAGAATCAATTAATTTTTGAACGAGATTTAGAATCGCAGCTGCTTAAATTAGAGCATGAATTGTTGAATTATACTTATGAATTAAGTCCAAGTGTTTGCTTTATTAATGATTTTCCTATAAAAAGAGAAATCGTAGCTGCTGATTTTCGCGATAGGGTGGTGCACCACTTGCTTTGTGGGCGGATAAACCCCATTTTTGATAGACAGTTTATTCACGACAGCTATAGCTGTAGAGTGGGCAAAGGAACTCTATTTGGCATCAAAAGAGCTCAAGGTTTTCTGCGTGGCGCTAGCTCTGATTTTAAAGATCCTTGTTGGGTATTGCGATTAGATATAAAAGGCTTTTTTATGGCGATAAATCGCCGTATATTGTATAATTTGACTCTAAAAGGGTTAGATAAAGTTCATTGGTCAGGAGTTGATAATGTTGATTTAACTAAATATTTACTTAAAAAAATAATTTTTAATGATCCATTGGACCACGCAACTTTTCGCAGCCTACCTCAAAAATGGATTGGTTTGCCGCAAGATAAATCTTTAATAGGGTCATCGGTGGGTTGTGGCTTACCTATAGGAAATTTAACATCACAACTGTTTGCTAACATTTATTTGAATCCATTGGATCATTATATTAAAAGAAGTTTACACATTAAATACTATGGTCGATATGTAGATGATATGCTGTTTGTACATAGTGATAAAAACAAATTACAGAAAACCATTGGGGCAGTAAAAATGTATTTGAAAAACGAGTTAAAACTAACTCTGCATCCTAAAAAAATTAAATTACAAGAAGCACATAAAGGGTTTGATTTTTTAGGTGCAAGGCTTTATCCAAATAAGGTCTTGCCTGGTAAAAGGATTTTAAATAACTTTAGTAACAGTTTTAAATATCCTTATAAAAATGTATTTAAACAACAAAATCGAGTAAAATCCTATGAGGGTATTTTCAAACACTTTCGCTATTTTAAGTCACAATTTTAGCTCAGAAATTTATAAATAAGTTATAAAATAAGTTTCAGAAACAAAAAGGCGCCTTCAAGCGCCTTCCTATATAACGATTTATGTTTTTATTCTAAAATCTTTTGAACTTCTGCTTCGCTTAGCTTGGTAATGCGGGCTATGGTGGCAATATCGAAGCCTTCAGCGTGCATGGATTGAACGATGACCTGATCTCTTTCAGCTTTACCTTCTGCTTTGCCTTCGGCTTTGCCTCTGGCTTCGACAAAATCTTTTTCCGCTTCGGCATCGCGACGAAACTTCTCCTTAGCCTCAAGCAGAGCCATAAACTCTCGGTTTTCTGTA
>JAAZFC010000080.1 GCA_012511955.1 Fibrobacter sp.
AGAGCCATGGTTTGTCACTTGGTGCGAAGGGAATTTGATTACCCAATACCCCACCGTAGCCATAGGAGAATTTGACTACGAAAAAGGAGAAATGTATGCCCACATTAACTCAGGAGTCCAAGAGGCTTATGTGGTTAAAGCAGAGTATTTAGAAGCTCAACTTCGCCTAGATGTATCGGGAGTTTACATTAGCGACGGCTATTTTATAAATAGAGGCGTAGAGCACAGTTTTTTCGGTGAAGTTATTTGGGACGAAGATTTAGAACAAAAAGTTCATTTTACCGCAAAGCAAGAAAATGGTGGACAAGCCGAGTATTACTTCGACTTTGATGATAGTATGTACGCTCAGGCTCAAGGCATTATTACAGCAGAATTGCCTTTTTTAGATACTAACTTTTTAAGAGGGTTAGATGGCATAGTCGATGCCACCATAGACTACAAATTAACCGAAGATATTGGCAATTTAGCTGTGGAATTAAAGACCGATATAAATAATTTACCTGTAAACGCCACTGCTTACCTTCAACGCCGAGGTGAAAGCCTTGATTTAAACAACGCTCATGTTTATGGAACTGGGTATAATCTTTTGGGCTCAGCCCAAGCAGTTTTGGATGCAAACTACGACTTCACATTAAAAAATGCTCAGATATCAGCACGAGACTTAACGCTTCCTGAAATTCTTAAAGTTTTTAGAGATACTACGCTCAAAGTTGGTGTTTTAAATGGTGATTTCACCTATGATTTAGAAAATGGTGTTGACGGAGAGCTTAATATAGATACTATCATTTTCAATGAAATTACCCAGGAAAACTTTTCTTTTTATCAAACAAAAATCAAAGGTCTAGGAAAGAATCTAAGCTTAACAAGCAACGCTAAATTAGGAAACAACTCCAAATGGGATACTAAAATACAAGCTTATTTAGATCATTTTTTATTGCCCGAAAAAACTGCCAGTGCCGAACTAGTAATGAAACACGGAGGTATAGCTAAATTACATGGCACTCTGGACACTAACTTTGCCTGGCAGGGAAAAGCACAATTACAAGGACCTTGGGAGATTATAGAAGATGGTTTTGAATTAACCCACAGCGATGTAAGTGCTAACCTAAGTTTCGATTATCGCCAAAAAACCGCTGGAATTTCAGGAGATATTACAGTGGACTCTGTGGAATTAACCCTAGACGACATAACCATCCCCCTCAAAGCTAAAGGTAATATTGCCGAAAACATTATACACGCCGATAGCATACTATTACTAGGACATAACCAAACTTCCATAATGGGAAAACTCGGATATAATATAGAAACCCTAGAGTTTGAATACGCAAATGCAAACTCCCCACAATACGACCTTCTTTTAAACCATGAGCATAATATATCTTTACTTAATATTTCTGCTCAAGCAACTTTAGATAGTTCATTTTTAGATGTTTACGCCAATGTGCCAACGATGCTTTACAACTTTGATAACGATGACTTTGGTAAAATTGACTTAAAATTAAATGGCAACTTACACTACAGCCACCCTTTAACTGACCAAAAATTAATGCGCAACCCTCAATTAAATGGCAAAATTCAAATAGAAAATTTGAATTATGATCAAAATTTCAAATTTTTTGATATTAATTACATAAAAGCTCTACTTGTTCGCATGATTGGTCCTATTTTAACTAGATCACCTTCCACACCAAGCGGTGGACAAGTAGCCATAAGTCAGCCCATTGAACTAAATGTTCATCTGGTAGATAACAGCTTTGAACCCTTAACTATAAACACCAATATCGCACAATTTCCTTTTGCCGTAGATTTGCGCTTATTAGGATCTTCCGAAACTCCCATACTTGATGGAGATATAAACGCTGTGGGCACTGGCTTTATAGGCTTAGATGGTATAGAAACCCTAGATTTAAAATCCTTACGAATATGGTGGCCTAATGTGGAGCCCCTTGATGGTGAATTAAGCGTTGCAACATTTAAAAACCTACCTTTTTGCAAACAAATTGACAATAAAAACGAAAACTGTGATATTGGTCTCTCATTTAGCGGAAAACTCACCGAACCCATTCCAGAATCCACAGCAGATTGTGAAATAGAAGCTACGCCAGCTCAAATTTATTACTCCATATTTATCGGGTGCATTGCCGATGAAGATTATAGCGGCGGTGGCATAGATCGCGATGAAATCGCTGGAAAAGTGCTAAGTAAATTTGTTACCGAAGGCATAAACCGAGGTTTAGGTGGAGAATATGTGGGTAATATTGGGCTAAAATTCCGTTTTTTAGACGAAGTTAGTGTGGACGAACGAGACTCCAATTATATTCGCATACCTATCAAGTTAGATCGTTGGGTTAAAAACTTAAATTTAATTATGGCATACTCCCAAGACCGCAGCCAACATCCACGCTACGACCAATCCTACGAATTTGGCTTAACTTATTCTCTAGGCTTAGAGGATTCCACTGACCTAATGCCAAACCATATAGACCCCACACTGGATTTTAGTGGTCAATTAATAGGCCGTCGCTACCCAGCCACCGAGATTCAAAAAGAAAAAGAAAGCCGTTTGGAAAAAAATCTGGGAGTTCTATACCGATGGCGTTTTTGGGATTTATTTGGCGATGATAACAAAGACACTCCTAGCCCCGTGGTAAAAGATGAATAGGGCTATTTATATTTTTTTAATTTTGTTTTCAACGCTGCTTTGGAGCGCAGAAGTCAAATATGAGATTAATATTTTAGGAAACAAAGATTTTTCTACAGTTTTTCTACAAGAACAATTAGGAATCCCACCAGAATTCAATGTAATCGAAGCTAGTCGGCGAGAAGTTATTATTCGCATGGCCCGTAGCAATTTAGAGAGATTTTACCTTTCTAAAGGATATTTCAGTTCTCGAATTACCACGGATTTTACCGCAAAAGCAGACAAGTTTTGGGAATACAACTTCAATGTTTATGAAGGGGAAAAGTACAAATACAACTCAGTTAGCATCGAATTACCAGATGATGCAGAAAAGTTAATCAATGAAAGCACCTTACGCACAGCGCAAAAAAGACCCTTTGACTTTGAAATGATAACTTTAGATATGAATACTATTCGTAAAGCGTATCTGCAAAAAGGCTATTTACATGTACGCATGGATCATTTTGAGACAGTAGATAGGGCTAACAAAGAAGTCAATGTAAGCTTTAGTGTACGACCAGGGCATTCTGTGCGCATGGGAAACTTTCATTTTGACATTAAAAGAGTAGCATGGCAAAATAAAACAGGTTTAACAGACACTTCTTGGCTTAAAAGCTTATGGGAAATTAATCCTGGTGAGGTAGTTGATGGTTCGTATTTGCAAGACTTTAGGCACAAGTTGCTAAGCACACAAATTTTCAGCCGCATTAGCATTGAAGATCAACTTCGTTCCGATGGAAGTGGCATCTCTGACTTAAAATTTTCAGCCGTAGAAAGAGTGCCAGGTAATGCCACAGTAGGTGCTTATTTTGAAGAAAACGATTTATTTGGGGCTTACATTGATTTGCGCCATCGCAACCTCTTTAATAGGTTTCATGAAGGGAGTGGTAGATTAGTTTTAGCTCAAAACAGGCAAGAATTAGCTTTAGGCTATGCTCACCCTATTGTTTTTGGAACTGCCATACGCTGGATTCCCACCGCTATTCGTTTAGATAATCAGTTTATAATTTCTCATGAAAACAGCCCTCTTTTAGAAATAAGAGATAGCATAGAAGAGCGTTTTGAAATAACCAACCGTTCAGTGGTTTCTTTTGGCATAAATAAATACTTACAATCCCGTACCCTAGCAGAAGTAGCTTATGCTGACAAAGATAACAAAGGTAGCATTCGATTTAAGCTAGAAAACAGTTTTCCCTTCACCTTAATAGACAACCCCTTTGAACCCACTAAAGGAATAAGAACTATCCCATCTTTGGGAATCGGCTTAGCATCTACTGGCCCTGCAAAAGACTTGAAGTTTACCAAACCTTACCCTTATCTACAAATAAAAAATTCGCTTTATTATCCTATTTTTGGACCTTTTTATGCCGCACTAGCTTATGATTACGGTCGTTTCTTTTCAAAAGCTGGCGAAGACGACGCGCGGACTTTTTTCCAAGGTGGCTCTCGTTCTGTACGCGGCTACAGGTTTCGTAGCATATACCCCTCCATTCCACATCCTGAAGAAGCAGATGAAATAATCCCAGGTTCCACCCCTCAATATCACCGCGCAAGCGGAGAAATACGCATGGATTTTCCGTGGCGAAAGCTTAGAAATTGGCAGATAGTACAATATTTAGACTGGGCTCGAGTGAGTGACGCTGAAGAAAGATTTGGAAGCAAACAAGATATGGCCATGGGAACTGGACTTCGTTATAAATGGAAAGTTATCACCTTTAGAGTTGACTATTCTTGGAAAAAAGACTTTAGCCACTGGAACATCGAACCTTTTAACTTTAATCGCTTAACTATAGACCTTAGCCAAGCTATTTGAACAAAAAATAAATATTTAATGTTATATATTTAAGAATTCTTATCTTTATAACATAACTATTGGAGTATTTTATGAAAAAAATCTTTTTTCTATTGTTAATTACACTTTTTGCTAATACCTGGGCTGACGATGATTTTAAAGTTCCTCCCCGAGGTAAAACAGGCTACATAACTGTAGAAACAGATCCTGCTAACTCTGATGTGTATTTAGCAGGTGACTTTTTGGGTAAATCTCCCATCAAGAAAAAACAAGTGCCCTCTGGTCGTCACAATTTAATTATCATAGACCAAGGTTATGAATTGGTAAATGAGCGTTTTAATGTTTGGCCTGATAAAGACAATGTTTTTGAAGGCAAAACAGTCATTCCCAAAGGACATATCAAAATAACTACTAACCCTCCTAAATGTCATATTTATGTAGATGGAGACCAAGCGGACTTCACCGATGGTGCAGCTTTAGAAGTTCGCAACCTCGACGCTGGCGACCATGTGGTTAAAGCGGTTTGCGGTCGTCGCTCTAAAGAAGCGTTAGTTAATGTGAAAGGTGAAGAAGTTAGCGAAGTGCATATAGATGTAATGGCTAGATAAAACAAAAAAGGTCGGTTTAACCGACCTTTTTAAGGCGACACCCGGACTCGAACCGGGGAATATGGCTTTTGCAGAGCCGTCCCTTACCAACTTGGGTATGTCGCCGTTGCTACAAATTTAATTAAATTATATTTTCCGTAAACAACTTTTAAGGAAAACAGATGTATAGTCGTTTTTTTATGGTTTTATTAGCGCTTTTCCTCAATTATGCGGAAGCAAAATTGCCAGCAGTTGATGATCATGCAATTAGCTTCATCAACATTGATGCTAATAATAAACATGTTTCTTTACGAGATTATTTAGGAAATGATCCCAAAATAAAAAAAGAACTTATCGCAATAAGTTTTTGGGGCATCAGCTGTATTCCATGCCGCACAGAAATGCCTATTTTAGACGAATGGGCCCTTGAAAGCCCTGAAAAAGTCAAACTTTTCTTTATAAATGTTGACTCCCGTAATCAAATGCCCCAAGTGCATGACTTCTTGAAAAAACACGAGCTCAAATCCGAAACACTTTTCGATTATTATCAAACCACAGCCAAAAACTATGGAGTTTGTAGTGGCAACCAATGCAAATTACCATCTTTATTTATAATAGACACCAAAAGTGCTAAAATTAAATACGTGCAAGAAGGCTATAATGCGGAAGAGGATTTAAAGGGTATTTTAAACTCAATATTAACTGGTAAACCTATAGAAACTGCTGTTCAACAAAAAAACGAACAATTAATTAATTTTGTTAGCAAAGATAAATATCTTTTGCTACATAAAATATTGATAAATCTTCCTCACGAGCAAATCGCAGAGGAGAATAATTTAACAAAGGCACAACTTATTGAAATATTCAAAGAAGTTGAAAAGGCCGCAGAAGCTTATTGGAATGAATCTTAGAAAATGCATTGGATAGTAACACTCTGGCTTAAAACATTAAGATTTAAAATAAAGGATAGGGAACCCGACGGCATTTTAGCCCTATGGCATAAAGATATGCCTGCAGCCTTAACCACCTTTGCCCATCAAGACATCACCATTATGATTAGCAGTTCCAAAGATGGGAACTTTGCTACTAAAGTTGCGGAAAGTCTTGGTTACACTGTTAAAAGAGGCTCCTCATCTCGTGGCTATGAAACCTTGCGCACCTTGGTTCGTGCCCTTAGAAAAGGGGAGTCTGTGGGTATGGCCTTAGATGGTCCCAAAGGGCCTCCTATGGTAGCCAAACCTGGTTGTAGCTGGTTGTCTAAACAAAGTAAAAGACCCATAGCTTATCTAAACTTTGAGTATTCCGCAAGCGTTACTTTGCGCACTTGGGACAGCATGAGAATCCCCCTACCTTTTAGCAAAATCTTAGTATCTTTTAAGCATGAATATGCAAGCTAAATTTATCGCTTTTGACTTAGAAACTACTGGTTTAAGCCCTAAAACAGATCAAATCATAGAATTTGGAGCCATTAAGTTCACCGTAGAAAAAAAGAACGGTATGATGGTTCCCAAAATCTTAGGTGAGTTTGAAAGCTTAGTCAACCCCAACATGATGATTCCCCCTCAAGCCACTCGTGTCAATAACATCACCGATGATATGGTGGCCAACGCACCCACTGTGGCTAAAGTTTTACGCCAATTCACTGCATTTTGCGGTCAAGACACTTTTTGGGTGGCCCATAACGCCGATTTTGACGCTAATTTTTTACGAGCAGCTTACAAAAACAACCCGCAATTTTTGCCTACCAGCCCTATTTTTGATAGTTTAAAAATAGCCCGCACACTAATGTCTGCTTCTAGCTATAGGCTGGGAGAATTAGCTAAAACATTAAAATTTCAAAATCAAATCTCTTTGGATTTAGATAGTGCTGAATTGCATAGAGCTTTGTACGACTGTGAAGTTCTTGCTGAAGTTTTTGTTGCTCTTTTACGCCGCCGTTTAAAAGATTCTGATTTTGGTATGGCTTCGTTTTTGCCTGCTATTTTAAAAATCCAACCAGAACCCATTTATTTACACAAATAATTTAACATCAAACGCAAAAAACCGCCTAAAAAGGCGGTTTTTTTTAAAATTTTATTTTACTTAAATCCCTAAATCTTTAGCCACTTGCGCTATGCCTCTTTTAGCAATAGTACGCATACCATGACCGCTGACTTTTAAAGTAACCCAACGATCTTCTTCGGGGATATAAAATCTCTTTTTATGCAAATTTGGTTGTTGCCTAATAAGCTTTTTCTTATTTGAGTGAGAAACTTGATGACCTACCAAACCTCTCTTACCTGTAACATCACATACGCGACTCATAATATACTCCAGTAAATTTTGCGTTCAATTTAGTTTATATAAATAAACTCGTCAAGAATTTGAAGCTATTTTCTTCCTGCATTTGACAAAAGGGGCAATTTTTGTTCAATTTGATTAAAATTTTGGTATTAACATTTAAATAGAGAGAGCTTATGCCTTGCGGAAGAAAAAGAAAGCGTAAAAAAATCGCCACGCACAAACGCAAAAAACGCCGTCGTCGCGATCGCCACAAGAAAAAGAAATAAAATCTTAGTTAGCTATGATTTTATAAAGTTTTTACGGAGAAGACTTGATCTTCTCCCTTTTTTTATCCAAAAAATTTTCAGCTTTAAAGTATAGGGAATGCAGCGAAAGTAAAAACATTTTTTTATATAATGATTTAATTATGTTATAAGCAAAACTATTAATTCTTGTTTAGGACGGTGATTTTGAAAATACAAGCCAAAGTTTTATCCACAACATTTCGCAATCACGATAATGGTTGGAGCGTAATAAAAGTAGAAAACACCAAAAACAAGCTTGCTATGGTCGCCGTGGGAAATTTGCCTCCCCTTGATGCAGGGGAATTTTTGGATATAGAGGGAGAATGGTTTTTACACCCACGCTTTGGCAAACAATTACAAATAAAATCCTATAAAATGGTGATTCCCGAAGACGGTGAAGCCCTGATCAAATACCTGTCTGGGGGAATGTTTCCCGGCATTGGCTTGACCACTGCAACGCGCATCGTTGATATGTTTGGCGATGAAACCTTAGACATTTTAGACACCCAAAGCGAAAAACTCAGCCAAGTCAAAGGGTTAAGTGGCAAAAGATTGCAAAAGTTTATCATCGCCTGGCAAGAAGCCAAAAACTCCCGAGAAACCTTTTTATTTTTACATGAACACAATATTATCGGTTCTTTAGCCGCCAAAATTTGGCAAAACTTGGGCCACGAAACCAAAAACATACTCAGCGATAACCCCTATATAATCAGCAATGACATTAGCTTTAGCGCATTTAGCAAAGCCGATTTAATGGCTAAAAACTTGGACTTAGATCCCTTGTCGCACAATCGCTTTGCAGCGGCCATGCTCTACACTTTACGCAAAGAGTCTCAGCGCAATGGGCACACATATTTGCCCATGGATCAATGCTTTGCCAAAAGCTGCAGCGCTATGAACCTCCCCATAAACGAAGATGTGGAAGAAAACATGCAGCTGGCATTGGAAACAGCCGTCAAAAATGTACAGATTATTAGGCATCCCCAAGGATTGAGCTTCCCAGAGATATTCGAGGCGGAAAGCACCATCGCCAATTGGATTCAAAATGCTGCAGAAAAACCCGTCCCCGAGCTTATAGAAACAGAAGTTCTACAAAAACACATAGACTCTTTTATGCAAAGGCAAGATATTGACTTAGATCCTTTGCAAATGGAAGCAATAATCAACGCCATGCAAAAAAACCTTTTGGTAATCACCGGAGGGCCAGGAACAGGAAAAACTACCTCGTTGCGGGGGATTTTGCATTTGGCAGATTTGTGCAAGTTAGATGTTTCTTTGGCAGCCCCCACTGGTCGCGCCGCTCGCCGCATGTCAGAAATTACTGATCGCGATGCCATGACTTTGCATAAATTATTGACCCTTAACCCCGATGCCGATAGTTTTAAGTACGAACCCATGACTACTTTGGAATCCGACATATTAATAGTAGATGAATTTTCTATGGTGGATACTTGGTTGACTTATGCTTTAATCAAAGCTTTAGGGCCTAAAACCCGCTTGGTTATTATTGGTGATCACGATCAATTGCCTTCCATTGGCCCAGGGAATATTTTAAGAGAATTACTTTCCCACGAACAAGTGCCTTCGGTGGAACTTACCCAAGTTTATCGGCAAAAAGGCGTATCCGATATTGTGGAAAATGCCCACCGCATTAACGCCGGCAAAATGCCTCACCTTGAACATGGCACAAACTTTCACCACGCCTCGGTGGGCGACAGCATCGAAGCGTTGCGCAATTTAAAACGCATTGTATCTAGCACCGGAAAAAAGTTGGTGGAGGGGGAAATTCAAGTTTTAACCCCCATGCACCGCATGGAACTCGGCACCCAAGCCCTCAACAAACATTTACAAAACTGGCTTAACCCCCACGGCGAAAAGATCAAAATCCAAGGACAGGATTGGCGCATTGGGGATAAAGTTATGCAGCTCAAAAATGATTATGAGCACGACATTTTTAATGGGGATATGGGCACTATTTTAAGGTACAATGCCAAAAGCAAAAAAATGACCGTGGTTTTTGAACATAAAACCGTGATTTTAGAAAACAAAAATCTCCAGGACTTGACTTTGGCCTATGCTTGCACGGTGCATAAAAGCCAAGGCAGCGAATATGATGGCGTGGTGATTGTTTTAGACTATGCTCACTTTAATATGTTACAGCGCAACCTATTATACACAGCGGTAACTCGCGCCAAAGAACATGTGTGGATAATCTCTGTGCCTGGAGCCTTGGAAACCGCTGTACGCACCCAGCGCATTAACCGACGCTACACCCGTTTGGCCATACTTTTGAGCAGCACCGACGACTTTATGGACTGGATGGATTCATGAAGCACTTATTTTGCTTAATTTTGGCTCTGGGCTTGTTGGTATTTAGCTTTGTCAAGCTTGCTCCTGCCCCTGCCAGCGATGATATTGTGTTTGTCCCCCAGGCCAGCTATGTGCGCACTTTAAGTGCTGGACACCGAGAAAGTGTGGCCACCTTGTTTTGGACCAAAGCTTTGACCAGCATGGGAGAATTAAGCTTAGAAGGTAAAGATTTTGCGCTGCTCAATGCCTATGCGGACATAGTAACTTCTTTGGATTCGCTGTTTTTTATGCCCTACTATTTTGTGGGTAGCATGGCCGCTGGTACTGCTGACACCTCGGATTTGAAAATTTTAGAAAGAGGAATCAAAGCCTACCCTGAAGATTGGCGTTTATCCTTGTTTTTAGCCCTGCGTTATACCCAATTAGAAGAAGCTAACTATTCCCGTGCCGCGGAAATTATGCGCGCTTTTGAAAATGAGCCTAAAGCTCCGGAACATATTCGTCGTATATGGCGCAGTTTTGAAATCAAAGCTCAACCCACCGAAGTAGCGGTACTGATGCTGGCTCAAGATTGGCAAACAGCACCAGCGCAGTTTAAAGGCGCCATGGAGAACAAAATGCTGGATTATTTGCACTTAGACAAAGAAAAACGGCCTCTCTTACAAGCTAAACTCGAAAGCATCGGCAAAAACCCGCAATTAGCCCCCACAATACTGAAGTTGGGGGAATAGGGTGATGCTACAAGCTTCACGGGCAGTAGTAAGTTGGGAAACGCGACAAGCTTCTCGCAGAGTTATAAGTTGTAAGTTATAAGTTGCATCGAGCTTATTAGTAAACGATCATCGAGTGATTTCGCTAATGTAAAAAATGGTGCTTTCAGGCGAAATAGTATCGAGACGGGCGCTTTCTGCAAACTATCTACTTTTTACTTGGTTAACCACACTTGTTAATTCCGACTGAAAGTCAATGTCAGTATCAACCAAAAGATCGCTTAATTTAGCTAGTTCATATAAGCCTGAATCTGCATTGGCGGCATAAACGCCAGCGACGGAGGAATCATTGTCGAAAATATTACTAGCTACATGTTCGGCATAATTGATACTTTCAATCTCAGTTTGCCACTCGGCGGCAGTGGCACTGAGCATTAACCTTTCTTCTAAAGGCTCAAATTTGAACAATGGAATGTTATTAGCTTTTTTGTGATTTTTGCGGTTTTGGTTGTTTTTATGGTTTTTTCCGTTAAATTTCATTTTCTGCCTACCCTCTCGCCACTAATCGTCCAGTTCCCTTACGCAGCGAACGGAGAGGGCGTTAGTCCTATACTGAGACCTTAATTTATATTCATTTCTTTTTATTGAAACAGCACCACCTGCACCTTCAAATTCTTGCACAAGCCAAAAGCGGGTATCTGCATCTACACTACCTTCAGCAACCAAGCCTTTAAAAGCACCCTCATATACCCCCCCCCCGGTAGGGCGGTGAAGCCACTGCTATTGCCAGTTTTGTTCCAACCTACCCAAGATTGAATCGTGCTAGCAGCATTTGTTGCAAACAAAGTCTCAACAAAATCATGTTGGTTCATAACATGCCAGCCAACGGGGCAAATTCCTTGAATTTGTGCCGATCCAGGCCCATACCCTGGTGTGGGGTTATAATAAATAGTATCAGGACACTCAGGAGAACTCCCTAACGCCAATGTGTCACAGGCAGAAGGAAACCCCATGGCTAAAGACCAGGTATATAAACCCCCAAAATGATTGTCACAATACCAAGGGTCATCGTCATAACAATATTTTGTGGAGTCAGTAAGTGTTTTACCTTCTTTAAGATTGACTTGTCTGCCATAATTCAAGTTTTCTGCAAAATACTCCCAATTTCCTAGCAAACCAAAATTCATGGTTACTGTTTTATAAACCTGTCCATCACGAGGATCAGTAAAATTGCTGTAGGTGGCATTTTTTTCATTTATCCCTGCAAATAAACTATCCATGTTGTAGCGTATGGGGCCAGTGGCGTCAGGGGCAATTGATGAACTACTGGGCGCCTTGCTGCTAGAAGATAAAATAAACTTTTCCCAAACCCCATTTTTGCAGATATATTTATCTTTTCCTTTTTCTAACCAGGTACCTTCTTTACATGGTTCACTGCTGCTAGAACTACTACTGCTCGTTCCGTTGGCACTGGAGCTACTGTCTTTTGCAACCCCAGAACTGGAGGTGGCCAC
>JAAZFC010000081.1 GCA_012511955.1 Fibrobacter sp.
CAAAAGCCATGCCCGTGCTAATACGCAAACCAGTTTTACGAGAAAACTTTAGACCATGGCGCCGTAAATTTGCTAAAAACCAGTTTTTATTGGATTCTTTAATGGAATTATGAATGATAAATATCTTGGACCAACGGGCAAAAAACTTCGTGTTTTCGGCATTGGAAAAAACTAAGGCCATTTTAGACTCTCGAGCTTTAACAGCATTGAGTATATCTAAAAACAGCTCTAGATAAACATCATCTCCAAAAACAGCTTCATTTAAGTCAATTATATAGTTACTTCTTCTAGCATCGGTGAGCATGGTGAGCTTTTCCCGCAATGCGGGTACTTGTTCCACGGTAAAGTTGCCACGCAAAACCAAAACTTGGTGGTTTTTATAATCTTCCAGAGAAATATCTATTAAATCCGCTCTCATTTTAATAAACCTTTGCGTCCCATGGCCAAGCGCAAATGCAGAGTTGCAGACTCTTGCCCTTTTAAGTTTATATCCCAGGCAAAAATCATGCGATAGCCTTGAAATTGTTGAGGTGCGGCACCTTCTCCACTCCCCATAATAGGAGCCACAATAAATATACAAGGTTTGTGAGTTTCTGCAGTCAAGCTTATTTTGCGCCCACGATGCACAAATTCTACGATTTTAACCTCTTTTATTCCTTTTAATACTTGGCTCCATGAAGTTTTTTTTCCATTTATTAAGAAATATTGGTTACGGCGATTTTCATTACCAAAAGCACCTAAAATTTCGGTGGTGAAATTCGCTTTACATACATTAAATGTTGCATTGGTTATTTGCCAAGAAACTTGTAGATCTTCGTCTCCTCGCCTAAACCCTACCACTTTAGATATGCGCAGCACTTGCTTTTTTTCATTAATTCTTGCGCTTTGGTCTCCACTCAACAAAATCTGCAGCCTTTCATTTTGCCTTTTGATTTGATAATCATAGGGAGCATTGAGCACGCCGTATTCTTCTTCTACCCAATTGAGAATATCTGTAACTTTGGGTGCTTCTAATGGCAGTAAATAATCTTGCAATGCCGCTGCAGGCTCACCGCTTTCCCTTTGCCCTACCAACCAATTAAAGTTAATCTTTCTGTTATCAAAGGTGCGTAAAATGCCGCCGCGTAAATGTTCTAAAACAAAAGCAATTTTGCCGCTAGCTGCAACTATTTGCCGGCTACCATTGGCTAAAAAATCCATGACATCTAAGCGCAGCGAGCGTTCGGATAAGCGATCAATCTTTTTTTCCGCTTTAATAAGCATTTCATGGGCTAAAATTCGGTTTTCCAATTGATTTATGCCTAAATGATCGGGTAAATTGCGATAAAAACGAGCGGACTGCACGGGTAAAAGCATATTTTCTACGCTATTTATTTGTCCCCATTCTAACACTTGGCGGGCGCGGCGGTGGGCATGCAAAACGCGTTTGTGAATAATATTGCTTTCGGGACGGCGATTTAACAATTCTCTGCAAGTATTCACCGTGCGAGGCAAGCCCAAATCGGTGCCCAAAGCAGTTATCAAACTCAAAGGCCCTTTGGGGGGAATTTGATCTATGGCCCGGGAAGGCAACCACCATTGTAGTTCTAGTTTATGCCTTTCTATTTCTGACAAAAGATCTTGGGCAAAGGTAAACTTACTTTTGGAATCTTGTCCAGTTTGCAAATTTAAAGGTAAGCGAATCAGTAAAGCTCTATCGCTAGAAGATAATTCTGTTAAACCTTCAATAAATTTCGCTAAATCCCCTTGACTCCAAGAACTTGACAAAGAGGAATTACAAGGAAAAGCTCGTATAACCTCCCCTTGATTTTCAATGGTGCGCCACCCAGCAATAGGCAACGGTAAAGCTAAGCTTTTGGCAAAGGACTCATCTGATAGCACAGTGTATTCATAAGCCTTTTGACTTAACGCATGCACCATGGATATTTCCCAAGCCAGTGAAGGACAATGCCAACCTCTAGGCGATAAACCTAAATATTTGCGTAAAACCTCTTGTTGCCGTTGTAACTGTAATTTTTGCAATTCATAAGGCCATAGGGGTAAAAGAGCGTCATTATATGCTCCCCCAACAACCTCTAGGCGCTCTTCTTTAAGTGCATTGCGTAGCCAAGCTATGTAAGCAGGGCTTTTTTCAGCCAAAAACTCCAAAAAACTTCCAGGAAAATGCATAGAATATTTAATTTCTAACTCAGTGCTCAAATACTCTAAATTTTCAAACAACTCCTCTATTTGAGCGAGTTCCCACTGATTATTTGGAGTGGCATTAGTTATTTGCCACAGGAGAGATAATTTAACTTTTTCCATTTGTTGTACTTTTTGTTTTATTCCTAATATAATTTTCTAAATTTTTGTGCAAATTATCAAGCATATTAAAACAAAGAACCATATTAACAAGGAGTCGGTTCACGATGTCACAAAAAAATGTTTACTTATTTGGTAAAGATATCACGGAAGGAGATGGTACCCAAAGATCTTTATTGGGAGGTAAAGGAGCTAATTTAGCAGAAATGGCTCTAAGGGGTTTTAATGTTCCTCCTGGTTTTACAATTACCACAGAAGTTTGTAATTATTTTTACAACAAC
>JAAZFC010000082.1 GCA_012511955.1 Fibrobacter sp.
AAAAAAAGCCAGCAACAAGCTCATCAAGTCGCCGAATGTGGTCATATATGCCTGTGAGCCCTCGGGAGGACTCTCGAGACATTTTTTTTCTTCACTCACCTTATTCCTCTTTTTCTGCAGCTTTCAAGCGTAAATCAGGGGATAAATAGGCCAACAATTTCCATTCAACTAAACGGGGATTTTCTCCGCTTTGTAAAGACATTATACCTTCTAGCATCATGTTTTTTACCAACATTTCATCGCCAGAATAGTTTTTTAATTTAATAGCAATGGGGGTAGCAAATAAATTAGCCACCAAAGACCCATAAAGTGTAGTGATAAGAGCCACTGCCATAGCAGGTCCGATGGCACTAGGGTCAGACATATTAGCTAACATCAATACCAGGCCGATTAAAGTTCCTATCATGCCAAAACCAGGAGCCAAAGTTGCTATATCGTCAAATAATTGCGCACCTGCGCCATGCCTTTCTTCTATACCATTAAGTTCGCTGACCAAAATTTCACGAATTATATTTGGGTCCGTACCATCCACCGCCAACTGAATCCCTTTTTTAAGAAATTCGTCATCTAACTCTTCTAAACGATTTTCTAATGCTAAAATCCCCTCACGACGAGCTTGCTCTGCAAAAGAAACTACTGTTTTAACCACTCCCTCAGGAGCAAATTTCTGGGGTAAAAAAGCTTGTTTCAATATGCCAAAAACCCCGATTAAGCTTGAAAACGGATATGAAACAAGCATTGCCGCTACACTCCCACCCAAAACAATTGCTATGGAAGGTATGTCAATAAACATAATTATGCTAGCAGGATCCCCTATACCCCAAAAAACAATGAGATACACTCCTAGCAACAAACCAATAACTGTAGCAATATCCATAATAACTTACCTAAAACATCAGCTATAGAAAAAATACATTAATTCCTGCAAAATCAAAAGAAAAATCGCATAACTTACATTAAATCAGCAAGTTATGCGATTTCAAACTATCGTTTCAAAGCTACTAACTCTTCTAATAAAGAATCAGACACAGTGATAACGCGAGCATTGGCTTGATAACCTCGTTGGGTAGTTATCATGCTGGTAAACTCAGAAGCTAAATCCACATTAGACATTTCTAAAGCTCCCGGTTTGATAACCGACGCACTTTGACTGCCGGGAACACCAAACACAGGATCACCGCTGTTAGGAGATGTGGTATAGACTGAGTCGCTTACTCGCATAAGTCCACCAGGATTTGTGAAATCTACCAGCATTATTTGCGCTAACCGCTTACTAACACCGTTACTAAATGATCCTTCCACCACCCCGTATTCATCTATGGACACATCGGTCAAGTTTCCTGAGGGATAACCATCTTGACCGATAGCAGAAACCGTAGTGGGCGAGCTAAACTGTGTAATGCCCTGGAAATTACCAGGTCCACCCACATCTAAATTTAAGCGCATAATGCTACTACCATTGTTAGGATCTATTACTAACTGAGAAGCATCATCGTCAAAAGTAAAGGCAGCCACGGAACCATCTTGTCCAAAAATAATCTGTCCTGTTTGTCCCGCAGTAATGCTTTCATTTCCATTTAAACCCACAGACCAATCCCAAATTCCAGGAGTTCCAGTGTGTACATAGGTCATGGTAAGTATATGCTCGTTTCCAGTATCGTCATATACTGCTATGGAGGTATCAAAAACACCTACATCTTGAGCCTTTTGTTTTTGTGTAAAACTTGTATTCGCATTAAACAAAGTTGGAGCAGGATTTTGATTATTTGAGTTAGTGGCACGCAATGTAAGGTTAGACAGTTCAAAATCTAGACCTTTAGCACCGCGAACTACCAAAGCTCCATCGGGAATACCATCATCACTGGCACCGAGATTCATGGACACCGAGGGATTATTAGCCACCGTCCCATCATTTGCCGGAAGTTTTAAAGTATCGCGAATCAGCAGCATAAGGTTTTCCATGGTGGTACCACCTGCACCTGACACATAAGCTATGGAAAGCCCATCGTCGGCGGAGTTGGCAGAATCTCTGCCCACCATTCCTGTTAAGCTAATAACATCACCATCTTCTAAACCTAAATCATCGCCATTGGCATCGTAGATTTCAGAAAGCAAATCACCAGCTTCTGCAGGAGAGCGCAGAGTGTCGGAGTAATAAGGTCCCCCTGCTGCACTCATAAAGGAAGGTACATTTAAAGCCTTATTTAAATAAGGATTACTTAAAGGGTTATCAGAGGTTATTTGCAAGTTATAAATATCTAGGGCGGGAACAATTTCTATGGCTCCTGCGTTAGGGTCCGCAGCATTGGAAACCACATTGGCACCCCCCCCCAAAGCGGCTACATACC
>JAAZFC010000083.1 GCA_012511955.1 Fibrobacter sp.
GCGAGCTGTGGAGACATTAGGAGGACCTTCTTGATTCTGACGCATTACTTGGTAAATTCTAATCAATGAAGGATCTACTAGGCTTATAAAGCCATGTCCATCTGTCATTTGATTATTTTCATCTTCTTTAGATGCATCTCTTAAAATAGCCCTCAATTCTCTCTTTTCAGCAACTAATGTGCTATGAATTAAAGGAGCATCTTCCACTACATCTGCGATCAAATTAAGACTACTAACCCCAGCTTCAATTAAGCGGATAACAGAGATAGTTTCAGGTCTATTGCGAGCGGTTCTTTCTAAAAGTCTAGCTTGTACATTGTCGTTGTCACCTACTAGAACCATATTCGCTTCAGCTATGATCTCACCAGTAGTGGTATCAATGACATCATCAAATAAAACTCTTCCAGAATACTCATCAATATTAGAAGCGTTTATTTCTACGATTTCATTTTTATAAAACAAATTCAATATTTCATTGGTTTCACCATAACCCAATGCACGCAAAAGTAAAGTTGCAGGAATTTTGCGTCGTCTATCTATGATTAAATTTAAAACATCGCCATCAGTATTAAAGGACGCCCATGAACCGCGTATAGGCATAATCCTAGACTGAATTACTGTTTTTCCAGAGGTAGTATTAAACTCTTCATCAAAGCTAACCCCTGGTGATCTATGTAATTGACTGACCACCACTCTTTCAGCACCGTTGATAATAAAAGTGCCATTGTGAGTCATAATAGGAAGATCAGTTATAAACACATCTTGATCTGTAACATTTTTTAATTTTTTAACTTCGCCATCTTGTTCGCATATTTGCAAACTTAAACGAGCGTATAAAGGCCTAGAATAGGTAAGACCTCTTTCTCTACACTCAGTTATAGTGCGTTTGGCGCTACCTAAAAAATGACCTTTATAGTCTAGTGAATATAAATCCTTCACATCTGTGATAGGAAATATGTCTTCGAAAACTCTTTTTAAACCATGGTCTAAGAAATTCTCAAAAGAAGTTCTTTGCACTTCTAAAAGGTAAGGTAGTTCTAGTTGAAATTTGCTTGATGAGTAGCTTTTTCTTTCCGTCATTGACGCGACCTCAATCTGAATGCTGTTTTATGAATAAAATACACCAAATACCTGCGAGAACTCCTCGCAGGTAAATAAAATAAAATAAGGGGCTTGAATCATTATTTCAAGGAAACCTTAGCTCCAGCACCCTCTAATTCTTTTTGTAAAGCTTCAGCTTCATTTTTAGGTAAAGCTTCTTTAATTACAGAACCAGCTTTTTCGGACAAGTCTTTAGCTTCTTTCAGACCTAAACCAGTTGCTGCGCGAACGATTTTAATAACATTGATTTTTGATGCGCCACAATCTTCGAGTATTACATCAAATTCGGTTTGTTCTTCTTCAGCGGCAGCATCTCCACCAGTTCCAGCAGCCATAACGACAGCACCACCAGCAGCAGCTTCAATGCCATGAGTTTCTTTAAGATAATCAGCTAATTCTTTTGCTTCTAGTAATGTTAGTACAGCAATTTGATCGCCTAAAGCGTTAATATCAGTAGCCATTTTTTATTCTCCGTGTTTTTGTGAATTTCATATTTAATGCAAGATTAACCTTGCTGTAATTTTTCTTCAAGTGCTTTTAATTGTCCGGCAATAGTTGCTCCAGGACCATTTAATATAGCCACAAGGTTTGCTCCAGGCCCCATAGCCATGGATACTATTTGACCAAGTAATTCTTCTCTAGTGGGCATTTTTGCAATTTCAGCAAGTTCTGACCCTGGCATAATACTGCCATCAAAATTTATTGCCTTGGTTGCTAAAGCTTCTGGATTTTTCTTTAAAAAATCAACTAATAAGCGAGCTGGTAACATTGGATCTTCAGTTTCGCCAATCATTACAGATGTTGCTCCAACTAGATTTTCATCTAATCCACTTATTCCTAACTCTTCAAAAACGCGCTTTAAAAGAGTGTTTTTTACAGCTTTATATTTTACACCCTGCTCATTCAAAATATTTCGTAATGCATTGTCTTTTGCGACATTTATGCCAGTATAATCATAAAGGTATATTGCACTAGCTTCTTTAAAATCGTTTACAAGATCTTTAACTATTTGTTTTTTATTATCTAATGTTTTCACTGCTTAACTCCTCTTATAACTTCCGTGCTAAACCCAGATCAAGACTAATGCTCGGGGTCATAGTTGCGGTAAGCCAAAGGGATTTTATATAAGTCCCTTTAGAAGATGATGGCTTGGCTTTTACAATAGAATCTATTACAGTTTCTATGTTTTCCTCCAAAGCTTCATCACTAAATGATAATTTTCCAGCGATGGCATGAATGTTTGAGCCTTTATCAACGCGGTATTGGATTTTTCCAGCCTTGAGCTCCTTTACTATTTGCTCAACATTTACTGTTACAGTACCAGCTCTTGGGCTAGGCATCATCCCGCGAGGCCCTAAAACCCTAGCTATTCTGCCAATTACCGGCATCATATCAGGAGTAGCCACCACAGCATTGAAATCTAACCAGCCTTCCTGTATTTTTGCCACTAATTCTTCACCGCCAACATAGTCAGCGCCTGCAGCTTCTGCGATCTCCACATTGGCATCTTTACAAAACACCAATACTTTCACTTTTCTACCACTGCCGTGAGGCAACACTACAGATCCACGCACCATTTGATCAGCGTGCTTGGGATCCACACCTAACTTCATGTGAACTTCTACAGTTTGATCGAACTTCACTTCAGATTTTTTAAGCAATTGCACCGCTTCTTTAATGCCATAATCTTTTTCAGCATCAATAAGCTTTTGCAATGCGCGATATTTTTTACCTTTAGCCATGAATTACCTTTGAACTCGTAACGGTTTTAACCTGCCTCAATCTACTACATCTACGCCCATAGAGCGCGCTGATCCTTCCACCATACGCATGGCAGATTCGAGGTCGATCGTGTTCATATCCTTTAATTTAATTTGGGCGATTTCCTTCACCTGTTTTTTAGTAATTTTCCCAACTTTTTTACGGTTAGGTTCACCTGACCCCAATTTCAATCCAATGGCTTTTTTGATTAAAACCACGGCGGGAGGGGTTTTGGTAATAAAAGTGAAACTCTTATCGGCAAAAACAGTAATGACTACTGGTATAATCATGCCTTTATCATCTTGAGTGCGAGCATTAAATTGCTTGCAAAACTCCATGATATTTACACCTTGTTGCCCTAAAGCAGGACCCACTGGCGGAGCAGGGTTTGCCTGTCCTGCAGGGATTTGTAACTTAATATAACCAGAAATTTTTTTAGCCACTTTTTTTCTCCGTATAAATTTTTATTAAAACTCAGTAACAGCTTCTACTTGATTGAAACTCAGTTCCACTGGAGTAGAACGACCGAAAACACTTACCATCACTTTTAATTTTCTCTTTTCTGTATTTACTTCTTCGACGGCACCAACAAAATCATTAAAAGGTCCTTCCTTAATCCGCACTTGATCACCTTCTACATAAGGAATTTCTACTTCGGGAATCTCATCTGGATTTTCTGCAATTCCCAACAGACGATCTACTTCTGACTTTCTCAGGGGAATAGGCGTACCACCATCGCCAACAAAGCGCGTTACTCCAGGTACGCTAGTTACCATATACTGAGTATGCCTATCCAAATCCATTTCTATCATTACATAACCAGGAAAC
The DNA here is from genome assembly GCA_012511955.1 of Fibrobacter sp. Taxonomy (GTDB): domain Bacteria; phylum Fibrobacterota; class Fibrobacteria; order Fibrobacterales; family Fibrobacteraceae; genus JAAZFC01. The sequence goes on from JAAZFC010000083.1 coordinate 3,691, forward strand.
AAATTAGTACTAACTTTTTTACGTTTTCCATCCTTAACTTTGATGTATTCCTGAGTTGGAACCAACACCTTACCAATCTTTTCAGTCAAATTTTCGCGCTCGGCCATTTGTTCGATGCGTTTTTTAACCGTCAATTCTTGGCTGGAAAATGTGTTTAATGCGTACCATTCCATGGCTATTTTGACCTCAAATTAAATTTCCTATAATCCATGCTAAACTAAAATCCACTAAAGCAATAAATCCGCCCATTATTAGTGAAAATATTACCACAACTATGGTAGAACCCTTTAGTTCTTCTTGATTGGGCCAAGTAACTTTTTTTAATTCTTGAATTACTTCTTTAATATATTTTTGGAACTTTAGCATATTCACTCCGTTAATACAGGCCTGGAGGGATTCGAACCCCCAACCGACGGTTTTGGAGACCGCTACTCTACCAATTGAGCTACAGACCTAACACAAATTTTATCTTGTTTCCTTGTGTTGAGTGTGTTTTCTACAAAAACGACAGTACTTTTTAAACTCCACCCTAGAAGGGTGAAGTCTTTTATTTTTGTCCGTATCGTAATTGCGCTGTTTGCACTCAGTGCATTCAAGGGTTATCAGTTCGCGCATAAAAGTTCCTCTTACTTAATAACTTCTACAACAGAACCAGCGCCCACAGTGCGTCCGCCTTCACGGATAGCAAAGCGCAAGTCCTTGTCCATAGCCACAGGTGAAATCAATTCCACTTCAATGGCCACTGTTTCACC
>JAAZFC010000084.1 GCA_012511955.1 Fibrobacter sp.
GAAATTCCCAGAAGATTCTCTGCAAATCACCATCTCAGGAGCAGATATGTCGCCTCGGAATACATCCTGGTCAGCAATATCTAGTGTATTAAAAATGGCAGGGACCAATCCAGAAGCGAATAGGTTTATTGAAGCCCGTGTCTTTTTTGAAAAAGATACCATTCTTATGGGGTCTATTATTACAGATCTAGAAGTGGGGTTGGTTAATACCATTACCTTGGCTTTAGTGCCGCTAATGGGAGTGGTAAAGTTCAGCATCCCCGTAGATTTGGAAAATTCCTTGGATATTCAACGGGGGGCATTAGAGGTGAGTTTTGACAATGAAATCGTCGAATTATCTCTAAAAGGTGAAGTGCCTAATTTTTATTTTGACCCTGTAATAGTTCCTTTAGGGCGTGAAATACAAGTGCAGACAAAGTTTTACAATAGCGTTAATCAGCTGATATTTGAAGCCCAGGACCAAAAAACCTTAAGCCCAGAAACTCCGAGTTTATTGATAGAACTTCAGTCTTTATTGTCTTATTTTGATTTAAAAGTGCAACTAGAAGCTGTGCCAGAAATTGCAGGAGTGGTTAAATTACCGCTTTCCAAATTGCGCGAGCCTAACCGTAAGGGAGACCTGCTTTTTACGGAGTTAATGATAAAGCCTGGTAAAACAGGAAATGATCACAAGTGGGTGGAAATCTATAATGGCTCTTTAGATACTTTGCTTTTGGACAATTGCAAAATATCAAAAAGTAGAACAGGGGCAGAGAGTGTAGATTATTTACTAGGCTTGCGTATAAATCCCGGACAATTTGTAGTTTTGGGTAAAGATAGTGTTCCTTTTGCAGATTATTATTACCAAGACCTTGAATTAGTGGGGACTAGGCAAAGTTTGGTTTTATACTGCGATAATACAGTTATAGATTCTATACATTATTATACCACTGCAGATTCCCTAAACCCCTTTCCCAATCCTACTTCAACCCCTTCTAATAATGGCAAATCCATACAAGTACCTTTGCGTCATTTTGCTAGTCGTTTAGATGGCAGTGTGTGGTGTGCGGGTAATGAATTAATAGATATGGGAGAGTGGCAAATGTGGGGTAGCCCTGGCGCGGATGCTAATTGTGAGGATTAAAGGCGAAAAGATACCATAAACCTGAAACTATTATGGTGCCTTGCTGGGCTTCTTTTAAAAGAAAGCTTTTTATGTCGCGGCGAGGCACTCTTAGGGTTTCGATGATTTCCCCCAGTTCTAAATCTTGCTGGGGGTTTTGGTTGATGCTAAGATTTTCATCTATGGTCATTTGTACTAATTGTACGCTGGCATCTGATAAGGCAGGAAAAGAGCTTAAAACAGGACTGATTTCTGTTACTTCGCCTAAATATCCAGTTTCTTCTTGTAATTCTCTAACAGCATCTTTATGAACTTCATCTAGTGAGTGTTCTACAATTCCTGCAGGTAAGGCTAATACAAAATCATTGACTCCAGGGCGAAACTGTTTTATTAATAAAACATCGCCAGAAGGCTCAAATGTGGCTAAAATCAATACAGCATGTTTATTGTTTTTGCGATCAATATGTTCCCAAAAAAAGCTTTTCCCTCGGGGATCCAAAAAAGTTGAGCGCAAAAGTTTAATCCAATCTCCTTCGCCTAAGACTTCTTCTTTGATTTTTTTCATGAAATTAGCCAACTATGCTGTTAAAAATTTGCTTTCCTGCTAAAAAATACCCGAAAATGGTAAAAGGAGGAGGTATTAGCACACATAGGAAAATGCGCAATAAACGATTTTTCCACCACATAAGGGGAGAGCGGATATCATCGGCTACACTTTCTAGTTCGTGAACTTGCGGGGGGACAAACCATGCTTGGGTAAAAGATGTAAAAACGCCTATGCCAATAATTGGCCTAAAAGGTTTAAGGGGGGTCATAATAAAGGCTACTAAAATCACTAAGGGGTGGGGAAGGGCTAAGGCTGCTCCTAAAGCTCCAAATCCGCCAGTTATAAGAATCCATTGCAACAAGTTGTTTCCTAATTCACCCCAGCCTTTGGTAAAAGCCAAGTATCCCATGGCGCCAACAAATATGATGGGCAAGAGGTACATAATGTACTTGAAGACATTAATTTTTTCGGGAATAACTTCTAATTCGGTTGTGGTAGGAGTTTTTTCATCGTTAGCAATAATCCTTTCCATTCCAGGTACATGACCTGCTCCCACTACGGCCAAAACCCTTTTGCCCGGAGACTCCATCAGTTTACGCGCTAAATATTGATCTCGCTCAGATATTAAAACTTCTTTTAATTCGGGCAAGGTTTTGCCCATTTCATCCATCATAGCTGAGAGAGTATCCTGCTCTTGCAGCTCTTTTAAGTCTTCTTCCGTGATTTTGGTGTTGTCAAATAAGCTTTCTACCAAGGTGCCCATAAGCAAAAGTTTGCGAAAGAAAGGGGTGGATTTCCAAGCTCTTTGCAGGGTAATTTTCACATTGCGATCAATCAATTCCACGGGTATATCGTTCTCGCGAGCGGTGTTTACGGCGGTTAAAAGTTCAGTTCCAGGTTTTACCCCAGTGTTTTGCCCCATTTTTTTCTGAAAAGAAGAAAGTACCAAGTTGGCGATAAGAGTGGGCAACTGTTTTTGCCTAATTATAGTTTTAATGTCTAGTGAACTCCAACGATCTGGTTCACTTAAAGCTTTTAAACGATCGCTATCTAGCTCTACACAAACAGTATCAGGCTGTTCCTGTTCAATAGTTTCTACAACATGCTGCACAGATTCCTGAGAAATATGCGCAGTACCCAACAAAATGAACTCCCTTTCGTCTTTTTTGATAAACTTTAAGGGAATTTCAGCATTAATTTTATTATTTTCAAAATACATTGCTGTTTAATTTACAAAATGATTAAATTTTTAACATCCATAGCATTATAATTTGAGGTAAAAGTGAAAAAATTATTGCTTATTTTAAGTTTTCTCCTTTTGTGGAGCTGTTCTTCGTCATCACCTAAGGGAGATTTCGATGGTGATCATTTAAATGATGTACTTATTTCTTTTACATACAATTCCCAAGCGAATAGGTGGGATGATGTGCTCGCTCTAGTAACTTACGAAGAACAATTACAGTTATTAGACGAAAATGGAAGTCTAAAAACAGAATACCAAACTGCAATGAAACGGTTGCAAATATCAATCTTACAAAAAGAAAATTTGACTCTAGACTATAAGGGCAGACTAGTGGGTATTGTGAGAGTTTTAGAAGAAAGCAATAGGCGTTTTTTGATTTCCGATGAGCAGAGAGCTATAAACTTATCCACCGTAGAAAAGTCTAGGCCTAAAAAAGAGGAAGACAAAAAGGATGAGAAAGATTCTTCTGATGATGTAAAAGGGGAGGATCAAGCGGAAGAAACTGAAAGTTCGGAAGAAGTTGCTGCTGAAGCAGAAAGCGAAGATGATGTTGATGATTCCGATGAGGCTGATTATTCTGACGACTCCGACGATTTTGAGGACTATTCTTCAGATGATGAAGATGTGGATTTAGAAGAGGACGATGAAGACGAAATCGATTACGACTACGACGATTTTTAAGTCTTAGGTTTTATTACTCCTTTATTTTGCCAGGCCCCGCTTTTCCAACGCCATAAGTTGACTATAAAGCGGGTCCATTCATCAAAGGCCATCCCTGCCCATAATCCTACTAGGCCAAACTTGAGACCATAGCCAAATCCCACTACGGCGCTGATTCCTATGGTCCACATCATTAGGCTACCCACAATGGCAGGGAATTTTGAGTCTCCAGTGGAGCGCAAAGCGTTGGTTAAAACGATATTTGCTGCCTTAGCTGGCTGTAATACCATGTCCACCCACAAAGCCGCGCTTCCCAAAATAATAACTTCGGGATTATCTGTAAATACTCCCAGTAATTTAGGCCCCGTTAAGGCCACCAAAAATCCTATGCCGAGGGCAAAAGATGTAGCACCTAACAATCCTTTTTTTAGGGTGGAATTAGCCTTGCTAAAATTTTGGCTCCCTACTTGGTTGGCAATCAAGGTTTGGGTGGCTGTACCTAATCCTAAACTGAAGATAACCGGTAAAAGCGCTAAGTTTGCCGCATAAACCCTGCTGGTGGTGGCTAACATGCCCAAACGCACCACCAAAGCTGTTACTGCTACTTGATTAAGCTGAAAAGAAACCGGTTCGACCGCAGCGGGAATCCCGATGCGTAGCCAGGCGGGCAATACCACTCCTACTCCTCGGCGGAAGTGCACTTTGCGAGGTTTTAAGTGCATTTTATTGCGCAGGGAAAACCACAAATAGAGTACCATAACTATCCAAGATAGGGTGGTTCCCATGGCCACGCCCATTACCCCGAGTTTAGGCATGCCAAAAGCCCCTGAAATAAAGATCCAATTGAAAAAGCCATTGGAAATCACCGCTAAAATGTTGCTTGCAAGGTTCAGTTTGGTCAATCCTTGGGAATTTGCCAAATTAGTCAAAGAAGTTTGGAAAACTTTGAGAATCATTCCAGGGCTGATAACTTTTAAATAAAGTATGGAAGCGGCCAAAGCTTCGCCTTTAAGTCCCATGGCTTTGCCCAAAAACCCCGATAGTAGCCATACTATTAGCATGGCGGCGATGCCTATACCCAAGGCTAAAATTATTTGTAAATTCCAACTTACTCTAGCTTTGCTCATTAATCCAGCACCTTGGAATTGCGCCGCAATATTTGCCCCTGCCAAAGAAAAGCTTTGTATAGCAGTAAAAAGCACAAATAAAACTGGGCCCAAAGCTCCTACTCCAGCTGCCGCCGCATCGGAAACTATGGAAAGAAACAGCGAGTCCATTACCGGCAATGCAATGCCTACGCCAATGGTGATGATCAAGGGCCAAGCTAAAGAAATTAATGATCTATGGGCTAAAGGATTTTTCATTGGGGCAAAAATACATAGACCCCTAGGTGCCTTAAGGGGTCTAAAAATGCAATTTGGTTGCTTTTGTGTACATTAGGGAAGCAAACGCAACCGTAATGAGGTGTTTTCTACTATGGTGTTCCATTCATCTACCAAAGCCAGGTATTCTGCTGGATCCGCATAGGTGCTGTGGGTTTGCCAAGAACCCGTATATTTAATGCTTTTGGCATTGTTGCTTTGCAAGTTAAACTGCTGTTTGGTGTAATATTGTTCTGTACTTGTTTGCGGTTTTTCCAAGGAGATTTTTTCTTTACCCAAAGCAGTAACTTCCATGGAATACTTAAATAGCGTTTCATGGGGCAGTCTGATAGGGTGTTTGCGGTTTTTCATAGAAGGCAAGTACATAAAAGCATTTTCCCAAATATTGGGCAAAGGACCTTGAATATCATTGGCGCTGCGCAAAAAGTAATTTTCCGAAGAATAAATCATTTTTATAGTCAAAGCACGGTTAAAAGCTTGAACATTTTCCACTTGCACATCCACCACCACCGCATCGGGAATATTTTGGCCAATCCACGCTTGAAAGTATTTTTTGCGTTCTAATTGATCCCGTTTTAGCATTTCGTTGCGAAGTGCCGAGGCGAATTTCCCTCGCAGGATTATTTCATCTTTAAACTCTGCTTTTCCCGAAGGGGCTATGAAAATTTGATGTTGCAAATCCGCTGCGTGTTCTTGGTCTTTTTCCAAGGTGGGAGTGATACGCACAAAGGAACTATCCGCATTGATCACAATGCTAACCCTATCTTCTAAATCCAAAGGAACAGGTCTTTTACTACTGGATTTATCCGTGGGGTCTATCCACATTTCGGGCCAGCGTTCCCCTGCTGGAACATGCACTATCATGTGATTAAATTGCTGAATAGTGGGTAATGCCATGGAGCCAGGTTCATCGAGGTTAATAAGGGCTAAATTAGCTTTTACCCCCATGGTGTTTAATAATTCTAACAAAAGCAAAGATTGGTCTTTACAGTCGCCATTTCTGTTGTTTAAAGTGGTTAAAGAAAGGGAGGGAATCAAAGAGTGCCCGCCAAATTCCACCGCACGATAGTTAATATTTCCTCTAATCCAATCAGCCGTTTCATAAATCAAGTTTTCATCTACGGTTTTATTGCCCTTGATTTCAAAAGCTTTTTCCCGTACGGGAATGGAGTTTTTAAATTGATGTTTAATAAGCGCATAGTAGTTTTTGCCCACGCTTTCCCATTCCTGCTTGGTAGTAACATACACGCCCGCGCCAAAATCTTGGTACAAAGGCATAAATTTCTCGTTATGGATAACCACTGGTTCGTCAGTGTGCCAATATATGCCGTCAGCTTTAACTTCTTTTTCCATGGGACCATAGTCGTCAAAGATCACCAAATCAGTATTAGCGGTTAAAAGCCTAAATTCATCTTTCTTCACTGGAATATTCCGCGATGCAACATGATGTATAAAAGGAATGGTGCTGCTATTTTCCACGGCAGTACGGGAAACTTGTAAATGAATAATATCGCCGACTTTTAGGTCTTTGAGGGGAAGATGTGCCCTTTGGGCATCTGTATTGGTGCCTATTTCTTTGAAATAAGTGATATAAGCTTCGTTTGGGGACCATTTTTTTCGAATTTTAAAGTTTTGATCGTAAATATTGAGGGTATTGATGTAAATACGGTCGTAACCCGGCAAAAAGTTAAAAGTAAACTCTTGAAACACCGATACTCCACCCGGAGCGATAATTTCCGCAAGCATTTCTTCAGTTTGCACCCATTTGCCATTTTTTTCGATTTTTAAGGCTTCGGATTGCCAATGAATTACCGCTGAAGCTTCTTCTTTGGCAGTGCGAGCAAAGGCCGCATCTCGCAATGCGCTCAAATTCTGTGGCGAAGCTAGTGCCGGGGCGATTTTGGTTTGCAAAGCGCGGTTATCTGCTTTGCCTAAAAAGGCTTTGGTGGCTGATAAATAGCTTTTGGCCTCTTCGTTATCTTTGTTGATGCGCAAGCTTTTTTCTAAAGTGCTTTCCGCAAAAGCATACTGGTGCAAATGAAATAAAATTTTGCCCCTAGTGGTTAAAAATTCCCAGTCTTTTTCGTGGGTGGCGAGCATTTCTTGGGAAATATTGAGGGCTTCGGCATAGCGTTGCAAAAAGATTAGCGCATCGCACAAGGTTAGGCCTAAACTTCTATTCATAGGGAATTTTTGCCTGACATCGTAGAGTAAATCCACCGCTTCGGAATACTGATCCATGCCCATGAGCGTTTTCGCCACATAAACTCCCAAACGCACCGAGGGCTGAGAATCGTAGAGGTTTTTTACCACCGCCAAAGATTTATTTCTCTGACCCACGCCCCACAAAGCATCGGAAAGGTTAATTACCAATTCCGGGTCATTGGGGGTGTATTCCATGGCCATTTCGTAGTATTTTAATGCTAAGCCATAGTCCCGCAAAGCCTCGTACATTTCTCCTAAAATGTAGAGCAGTTTTACATTTTTTTCCACTAGGGTCAACTGGGTTTCAAAATGCGCCACCCCTGGCCCATAAAGATTTTGCAACTGATACACAAAACCGCAGTTTATCAGGTAAAGAGCCTCTTGGGGATCCATGCGATTAGCTCTTTCAAAATAGCTCAATGCCACCAAGGGCTGTTCTTCTAAAAGGCGCAAAAGTCCAATTTGATTGAGCAGTTGAGCGTTTTTTTCGGGTGTCAAAGGCGGAGATTTATATTTGGGATGTAAATTCAAAGTTTCTAAAGCGTTGTGTGCTGCATTTGCGTACTTTTTGTCTAAAGCGTGTTGAGACCAAACCGTGGCTAAAACCGCTCGGCCATTTTCAAAGTGGAAAACCCCTCTATAAACAAAATCAAAACCATTAATTTCATGAATTACTTGGAAGTCTTTGCTATAACCGCCCCTAGAATTCTTTTTAAAACCTCCGATTTTAATTTGGGGAGTGTTGGGGGCTAGGCCTGTGCGCATAAGCATAATCTTAAACACATCGTGCAAAGAAACTTCTTGTAAGTCTGTCTGTACGGCCATAATAGAAAGACTAAGTTCTTCGCTTTGGTTCATCAATAAAGCGCTGGCTTCATCAAACTTATTCTTGTTAAAAACATGCCTAAGTTTATCGGTGGTTTTCCAGGTATAACCAAACTTTTCAGAAGTTATTTTTTGCGTAATATCTTTGTCCAGGCTGGGGATCTCCCCAATACTTTCTTCAATAGTCAAGTGGCTAAAAAAGTCCTGCCATTTTTTCTGCAAAAGATTTCTTTCAATAAGGGAATCTTGGCGCACAAAAAGTTGCCCATGCACCAACTTGTTCTCCGCCACGGCATAAACTCCCATCTGCTGAAAAAATGTTCCTTGGCGTTCCCAGGCTAATTCCCACCCCATTCCATTTATTTGATTGATATTTGTATGCCCAGATTTTGCATAAACAACCTTATCCGAGGTGTTTTCTCGGGCTTGCAATATGGATGAAACCAAATCGCTGATATTGGGCTCGCTGTTTTTATCAAAGCTGCTAATATTAAAAGAAATTCGTGTGCTAGAACTAGGTTGATAGAACTCCAAAGGTATAGCAGTATTGTTAAGGTCGCTCACTAAAATCCAAGAACTATCTAAGGGAGAAAAATAAAAATCTTCCCCAGCTAATTTTTGTGAAAGCGGACTTTGAGCTTGTTCAGAACTCACAGTTTTTCTATCAGTTCGCTGTTTGGTCTGGGTTTTTGGAGTGATAGTTGGTTTATCGGTGGCCCCTTGGGCAAGATCTTGGCTTTGGGGTGCGCAAGCATAGAGCAATAAAAAAATCAGCAGAAAATTAAAACGAAAAAAGTATCTCATAAGCATTAAATAAAAGGAATTTCTTTTAAAATAGTAATTGCATTTCGATAAGATTGCAGTTTGTTACACCAAATAAATGAGAATTTATATATTTAATCACAAACTTTCACATTAACCAAGGACAAAACCATGGCAATTAAAGTAGGTATCAATGGATTTGGCCGTATTGGCCGTATGGTCTTTCGCGCCGCTGTAAAGAATTTTAATGACATTGAAATCGTAGGTATTAACGATCTTCTCGAACCAGATTATTTGGCATATATGCTTAAATATGACTCTGTACATGGCCGTTTTGACGGTGAAGTATCTGTGGATGGTTCCAATTTAATCGTTAATGGTAAAAGCATTCGCTTAACCTCTGAAAGAGATCCTGCTAACCTTAAATGGAACGAAGTAGGTGCAGACATTGTGGTAGAATCCACTGGTCTTTTCCTCACTGATGAAACTGCTTCAGCTCATATTAAAGCTGGTGCTAAAAAAGTGATTATGTCAGCTCCATCTAAAGATGGCACTCCCATGTTTGTATATGGTGTAAACCATGAAACTTACGCTGGTGAAAACATCATTTCTAACGCATCTTGCACCACTAACTGTTTAGCTCCAGTGGCCAAAGTACTCAATGACAAATGGGGTATCAAACGCGGTTTGATGACCACAGTACACGCTGCTACTGCAACTCAAAAAACCGTAGATGGTCCTTCACAAAAAGACTGGCGCGGTGGTCGTGGTATTTTGGAAAATATCATTCCTTCATCCACTGGTGCTGCTAAAGCCGTAGGCGTAGTAATTCCTGAACTAAACCAAAAACTTACTGGCATGGCTTTCCGCGTACCTACCTCTAATGTGTCTGTGGTTGATTTAACCGTAGAATTAGACAATCCTGCCAAATACGAAGAAATTGTTGCAGAAATGAAAGCAGTTTCTGAAGGCGCTATGAAAGGTGTGCTCGGATTTACCGACGAAAAAGTTGTTTCCACCGATTTCATCGGCGAATGCAACACTTCAGTATTTGATTCCGAAGCTGGTATTCAGTTAGACGACACTTTTGTTAAAGTAGTTTGTTGGTACGATAACGAATGGGGCTACTCCAATAAAGTATTGGAAATGGTTCGCGTTATTGCTTAATTAACTTTATAGCATTAAAAAAAGCTCTCACTTTGGTGGGGGCTTTTTTATTTTGTATCTTTTTATCGAAATTTTCTAATCCAGAGGATCTTAGTTATGGCTAAATTATTTATTGAAGATGTGGAATTACAAGGCAAAAAAGTTTTAATGCGTGTAGATTTTAATGTTCCCCAAGACAAAGAAACTGGTGCGATTACTAACACAAAACGCATTGAAGCAGCTTTACCCACCATAAATTATGCTTTAGATCAAGGTGCAGCAGTGATTCTAATGAGTCACTTAGGTCGCCCCAATGGCGAAAAAGTGCCAGCTTTTACCATGGCTCCTGTGGCTGAAGCTCTTTCTTCCTTGCTAAAAAAGCCAGTTAAGTTTTTGGAAAACTGCGTGGGTCCTGAGGTTGAAGCCGAATGCGCTCAAGCTCAACCTGGCGATGTTATTCTTTTAGAAAACTTGCGTTTTCATATTGAAGAAGAAGGCAGTGCCAAAGTTAAAAACGCTGACGGAACCACTAGCAAAGTTAAAGCTGACCCAACCAAAGTGGCTGAATTTAGGGCTTCATTGACCAAATTAGCTGATGTTTATGTAAATGATGCTTTTGGTACCGCTCATCGCGATCACTCTTCTATGACCGGTGTGCAATTGCCTCAAAGAGCAAGTGGCTATTTAATGAAAAAAGAGCTTGACGCTTTTTCTGAAGTTTTAGACAATCCTAAGCGTCCTTTCTTGGCGATTTTAGGTGGAGCCAAAGTGGCGGATAAAATCCAACTCATAGATAATCTTTTGGATAAAGCTGACGAAATCATCATTGGTGGAGGCATGGCTTTCACTTTTAAAAAGGTTATAGATAGTATTTCCATCGGTAATAGCTTATACGACGAAGAAGGCGCCAAAATCGTGCCCGATATTATGAAAAAAGCGGCTGAAAAAGGCAAAAAAATCATTTTACCCGTAGATTATATTTGCGGTGACAAATTTGCTGCCGATGCACAAATTCAGTTGGCCACCGATGCCACAGGTATTCCCGATGGTTGGATGGGCTTAGATGTGGGTGAAAAATCCACTGAACTTTTTGTCAATTCCATCTTAAAATCTAAAACCATAGTTTGGAATGGCCCTGCAGGGGTTTTTGAGTTTGAAGCTTTTGAAAAAGCCACTAAAGCCATGGCCGATGCTATCATTAAAGCCACTGCAGATGGCGCAACCACCGTTATTGGTGGGGGTGACACTGCCACTGCAGCTAAAAAATACGGTGCTGATAAAAAAGTAACTCATACATCTACTGGTGGTGGTGCATCACTGGAATATCTCGAAGGGAAAGTATTGCCTGGTGTGGCAGCACTTTCTGATAAATAATCACTTTAAATTTAAGGTAAAAATATGCGTAAATATGTAATAGCAGGAAACTGGAAAATGAATAAAATTGTGGCTGAATCTGTAACTTTAGCCCAGGAAATTGTAGAAGTTGCCAAAAACATTAGCAAAGTAGAAATAGTTATTTCGCCCACATACTTGGCTACAGCTAAAGTAGCTGATGCAGTAAAGGGCAGTAATGTAAAAGTAGCTGTGCAAGATGTACACTTCGAAGATCAAGGAGCATACACAGGAAAGGTGTCTGTGGATATGGTCAAAGAATTAGGAGTGGAATATGTGATTGTGGGCCACTCTGAACAGCGTCAATATTTTGGGGAAACCAATGAAACCGTAAATAAAAAGGTGAAAAAGGTTTTAGAAGCAGGTTTAAAACCCATAATTTGCATTGGTGAAACCTTAGACGAACGCAATGCAGGTAAGCTTGAAGATGTACTCAGTGCTCAAATAAACGGCGCTTACGCCAATATAAGCAATACTGATGCTCTTAAAACCATCATAGCTTATGAGCCTGTATGGGCCATAGGTACTGGTGTGGTAGCTACAGAATCCCAAGCTCAAGAAGCACATGTGATTGTGCGTTCTTTCCTCAAAAAACTTTATGGTTCTAGTGTTGCCGATTCTATCACTATTCAGTATGGTGGCTCTATGAATGCCAGCAATGCTGGTGGGTTGCTCCAACAAAATGATATTGATGGCGGATTAATAGGCGGCGCTTCCTTGCAGGCCGAATCATTTATTGCTATCGTTGAAGCTGCGGAAAAAATCGCCTAGGAGTATTTATGTCTATTTTCTTTTGGTTACTGCTAGCCGTTCATGTGGTTTTATGTCTTTTTTTGGTAATGCTTGTATTACTGCAGAATGATCAAATGGGTGGCGGTTTAGCAGGTTTAGCTGGAGGTAGCAGCCAAGCATTTTCTACGGCTGGAGCCGCTACTTTTGTACAAAAATTAACCAAATGGGTGGCCATGGCTTTATTGGCTGTGGTGTTATCTTTGAGCTTTTTAGCTACTAAGCAAGCAGATGTTTTTCAAGGTTCAGAGCTTAAAAGAGCTGTTTCTAGTGGCTTGGGTTCTGTGTTGCCTCAAGAAATGGGTGATTTACAGGATTTACCAACAGTTCCCATGGAATAAACATTTAATTGAGTTTTAAGGGCAATGTTTAACATTGCCCTTTTTTTATGGTGAGCTTTGCTATCTTTTTATCCATAAGTTTTTGTGGAGGCTTCTTTGCGTTTTAGTTGGATTCCCATATTAAGTTTATTACCTAAAAATTTAATTAGTCAAGTTTTTGGTTTTTTGTCGCGCTTACGCATTCCTTTGTTTTCAAGTTTTTTTAGGAATATATTTGTAAAGCTTTACAAAATTGATATGTCCGAAGCCGAGTTAGAGCTTAACCAATACAAAAGCTTGAGTGATCTTTTTGTGCGCAAGCTTAAACCTGGTATGCGACCCATAGCAGCAGAAGAAATTGTCAGCCCCGTGGATGGAGTGCTTTCCCAATTTGGTCATTTTAAAGATTTAGAGTTGAGCATGATACAGGCCAAAGGGAAGAAGTACAACTTGGGCAGTTTATTACGAGATGATTCTTTAGCGCAAAAATTTGCTGGTGGAACTTATGCGGTGATTTACCTCGCTCCTCACAATTACCATAGAATACATAGTCCTATTCAAGGCGAACTTTTAGCGAGTTACTATTGCCCTGGAAATCTATGGCCTGTTAATGCAGATAGTGTAAGTCGTATTGAAGGGCTGTTTTGTATAAATGAAAGAGCAACTTCACACCTAAAAAGCCCCACAGGCGAAATGTTGTTGGTAAAAGTGGGGGCTACCAATGTGGGGCGCATAGCTTTGGAATACCCTTCAGATTGGATAACCAATAGTTCAAGCGCACCTTCTCGCCATCACCCTTTAAGTGTTTGGAAACCAGAACAGCCCATTAGTGTCGAAGCGGGATCCTTGCTAGGAAAGTTTGAACTAGGTTCCACCGTGGTTTTAGTTTTAGACAAAAATTTCACAGAAAAACATCCACAAATTTTCGCCAATAAATTGAATCAAAAGGTGAAAATGGGCGAAAGCTTGTGCTCTTAAGCTGGTGTTTTTGTGTCTTGGGTTAAAAAAAATAAGGGAAAAATTGTAGCCACTAAGGATTTTATAGCCTTATTTGAATCAAAGCCTTCTCATTTATTCAGCTGGATAAATAAGGGTGCAGAACAAGAAGAAAAAATCCTGCGCGCTTTATGTACTTCTATGCTATACCAGCAAATTTCCCAAGACCATTTACTAAGATTTTTGCAAAATTTATGGAAAGAATACCCTCAAACAGCTTTGCTCAACTTGCCTGCCCCTAAAGAAAAAACCATTTTGCAAATTATTGCTGTGTCTATGCCTCCAAACTCGTGGTCCATTTCTGCCCATGTTCCAGGTATAATTTGGAGCTTAGGAGAATACTTTAGGGATGAAATTAGACCAAATGTTCGCTTATGGCTATCTCAAAGCGAGCTCAGCTTATGGAGAAGTTTAAGCCAAATATATTTTGCCGGCAAAAGTAGTCCTATTCGTCCTAAGATTCTGCGTTTTATAGACCTTTTACGCTTCGATTGGCCTTTGGGACTAGCTTTGTGGAGAAAGGAGGAAGTAGTTGACTTAGAGGTTAAGGAGTGGCCTATAGCTATAAATCCTGGTGCAAGTAGATGGATGCAAAGAATAGGCCCCGGTAAGCTTCCTTGGTTTAAGAAAGCAGATTTAAAAAAACAGCTGCAGTTTTTTCAAGAGTTTTATGTAGGTTTAAACCCTAAATCACCGCAATTAGTTTATCATGGTTTACAGTTTTATGCCGACCCCGTAGCAAAAAGTTATTTGTGCAGAGATATTATTGGTAAGTGTCATTTGTGTCCGATTTATGATTTTTGTTTTTACAAAAAAGTTTATGAATAGTACAAGATTTATAAAAAAACTGTTTTCTTTAATAACAGTGACAATGATTCTTACAAACTGTAGTAAGCCAAGTAGAGAAATGGAAAAGCTACAATTGGGGCTAATAGTTTGTGATAATAAACTTCCAATTCACCATTCTAAAGAGATATATGCAGATAGTGCAGGGATAGATATTTTAGCTCGTGCTTTGCTAGTATATGGCGATTCTACACACTTAGAGTTTACAGTTGAAATTCAGGAGTATTCTAGCGATCTCGATGCTTACGGAGCATTTTTGCGACATGGTTTACCCCAAGATGGAATGCCGCGAATTATAGGTGAGCTGCAGGAGTCTTGGTATCACGAGTCCCAATGGCTGATATCTTTTAAAAGTAATAGACTCAGACCTTTATCTAGAAACAGCCAAGAGAAACTAATAGAGTCTTTTTTCCGTTCAGAACGGAAATTACTGCAAGTTTTCACCTTATTGCCATTGTTAGAGCGGCAAGTTAATGGAAGTGCAATTATTGAAAACAGCTTACTGGGGTACGATATAAATGCAAAGTTCTTGACTCAGCATTACTGTGATTCTTTGGGGGCTTGGTATGCAGCTTTAAGCGTAGAAAAGGTTTTGGCTGATGCTATTGCGGATTGGCTTAAAGAAATAGATCCAAAAGTTGATTTTCATGAAAATTCTGTGGTAAATATCAAAACTCAGGGATATAACATAATTGCCGGTAGCGTAAATGAGCGTTTAGTTGTGGTTTGGGCTAAGAGGAATGTTTTTTTGATAAAGAAGCAATGGGAAAAAGTTGCAAAGTCTTCTCAAGGTAAAGGTTGAAGCACAGTATGTAAATTTCTTTTTACATATTGTTGTTTTGCTTTAAAAAAGATATTATTTTGTTGAGAAGTTAATTGAGGTTTGTTATGGATTTTATAGAAAAAATAGAAGATGAAATCGCTGTTTTAAAGGTTGAGCACGAAAAGTTTCAACGCGGAAATATGTCTGCAGGTACTCGAGCTCGTAAAAACTTACAAAACATTAAAAAATTATCCCAAGCGATGAGAGTGCAAATTCAGGATAAAAAAAAGAATAAACCTTAAAATTGATAGGTAAAGTGTAAAAAAACCGTAAAAAAACTATTTTTTTACAAAAAGGTGCATTTAAATTGATTTTATTTGACTATTATGATTTATGAAGATATATTTCGGTTATATTTTCTGGTTTATAATAGCTTAAGAGAGAATTATTAACCGGAGTCACAGTAATTTTGGAGACGCGTGATCCTATGAGACTAAAAACTTTATTTACTGCCATTATTACATTAGCGATTGTTTCACAACCGCTAATGGCTAGAATCATCAATGTTCCAGGTGATTACAATAAGATTGGGGACGCTTTGGGCAATGCCGATGCGGGGGATACTATTAAAGTTCGCCGTGGAGTTTACAATGAAAACATTACTTTAGTAATGGGAGTTGTGCTGCAAGGCGCCGATCCGTTAACCACAATAATTGATGGGGGGCGCCGTGGTCCGACGGTTATGGGTACATCGGGGGCGGAAATGTCACATTTTACCATTCGAAATGGTATAGAAGGCGTTTTGTGTGAAAATGCTGCTCCATACATTCATCATTGTTGGATTATTGACAATCACGCTACAGGCTTGGGGGCTTTTATCTCACTGCCAGATGTGCGAAACAATATCGTATATGGTAATCGTTGGTCTGGCATTCTAGCTTGGGGTGCTAAATCATTAGATTCTAAGATTGAGCAAAATGTGGTTTTGCGTAATGGTTATTCAGGATTAACATTAATGGGCCCCACCAATATAGTGGCGCGTAACAACATATTTATGGAGAACCATTATTATGGCATTTTTGCTGACCCGGCAGCAGGACAAACTCTTGTGGAGTTCAATAACATTTACAGAAATTATTATCCCTTTAATCGCTTTATCAAAATTAACCGTACAAATGTTTCTTTAGATCCAAAGTTTGTGAACGCTTCGCTTTCCAAGCCTAACTTTTTTGTTGCTCCAAAGTCTCCATTGGTCAAAAGAGGAAAAGGCAAGCTTGATATCGGTTTGTTGCAGGTAGATGTGAAGTTGGATGAAGAACCAGCTCCTTTAACTAATGATTAGGATTTAAGTTTCACGAATTAAATGTTTTGGGTTTAAAATGATTTATAAAAAAATGACAAAAAATAACGAAAATAGAAGGTGGTCGGTGAATAGCGATAAAATCTTCAAGGCATTGTTAGTTGGATTATTTCTTTTGAGCGCTGCTTCAGCTTCGCCTACATATAGTCCTCATAAATATCAACAAAATGATTGGTTTGGCGAGTTTGGAGAACATACATCTATGTATGTAAATCCGGCGGGTATAGCTGAGAACGATCAATTAGAGGTTACCTTAGGGATATTCAGAACAATTAATGGTGAGGCAGGGCAAGAATATGTTTCTTTGGTGATGCCTTATGATTATAACCACGCTTTTGGTTTCTCTCTTTTTGGTAATGGAGCCGTTATTGAAGGCGGAGATCGTTATACTGAAATGGCCTATCAATTTGGCTATGCTTATCGCGTCCTTCATGCTCTTGCATTAGGTGTAGATTTAACGATTCTTCAAATAGATCAATTTAATGTTAATAAGCAACTTACTATGGGGATGGATTTAGGTTTAAGTTGGAACCCCATTTCTAATTCTAAATTAGGACATATACAAGTTGGTTTATCATTGCAAAATGCTCTAGCTCCAGGCATTTTAATGACTCAATCTTCGGGATATGGTTTTGCAGTTCCGTCGTTGATGGGAATTGCCGGAACATCTGATGATGCTTATTACATACCAACAAACTTAAACTTTTCAGTGTTTTATCGCGGTTTAAACCGTATGCTCGAAGCTAAAGCAGAAGTTAGTGTTATAGAATTAACCAAACCAGAATCTGAAGGTGGTAAGGGAAAGAATATTGAACAAAGTTTTACCGTTACTTACTATCTAAGCCCATTATTAGGTGTGCGTTTACGCTTTACAAAAGAGGGATACCCTGTACTCGGTGCTTCTATTAATGTAAAGGATGTAAACTTTTTCCGTTATCTTGAATTGAATTTAGAAATGTCCCATGATGATATTGTAGAAAAGAAAAATCGTGGTTTTTTGTGGAGCGTTAAACTTAATACAAGATTTGGCCCTACTCGTGAAGAATCTATTGGTGAAAGAAGATATCGTCGTTTGAAAATCGAACCTGAAAACGATTACCGCCGAGCTATGCGTTACTATTTGAATCGTCAATTCTTAGAAGCTTCTTATGCTTTTGGAAAAGTGATAACCAAATACCCCGCTTTCCACTTGGTGGACCAAGCTGCTTTTTATAAAGGCAAATCCTTTGAAAACATGAGAATGCATAGAGCGGCGACAGCTGTATATGAAGAGGCTATTAAAAAATACCCCCAATCTGACCAAATATCTAAATATTATTTCCAACTTATGAATATTGATTACAAAGACAATAAATATGGAGATGCAACAAATAAATACCAAGAAATAGCACAAAAGTTCGCAGATACCGATGTAAAAGCTGACGCAGACTACATTGCTGGTCAAATAAAGTTTGAACAGGCACTTTATCAAGAAAGTATTGATTTGCTAGCACCAATTTTACCTGGAAACGCTAACTATTTCTATGCTCGTTATACCATGGGAATTGCATATTCGCGTCTAGGTAAATGGGATGAGGCTGAAGCTTGCTTTAAAGATATTATAGCTCAACCTGCTTCAAATAAATCAGAGGTTGATTTGCAAGATGCTGCTAAGGTGAAATTAGGACATATTTACTTTAGTGCGGAAGAACCTAACTTGCCTGAAGCAGCTGCTCTTTATGGGCAAATTAAAGTTGACTCTCATGTCTATGATGAAGCGCAACTCGCATTAGGTTGGTCTTTCTTAAAAGTTAACAAACCCGATGATGCCTTAAAACATGCTCAGTGGATTGTTGCAAATATGCCCAACTCTTATTTGATATCTGAAGCTCATTTAGTAGAGGGTTATGCTCATTATATGAAAAAAGACTGGGCAAGAGCTGAAAAGGCATTGGCTAATGCGGAATCTTTGACAGAAAAACCCATTGTATCTCAGGCGAGCAAAGATTCAGCTCAGCAAGCATTTGAAGCAATGCAAGGTGAGTTTGAAGAGGTTCAAGATCAAGCTTTGGATTTGTCTAGGCAGTTACCTACTCCTCGTGTGGAAAAACGCAGAGCTGATTTGAGGCCAACTTTTGATAAGGCAAACAAAAATATTGATGAGTATGCTACATTCCAGCAAAGAGTTCTACAAAGTGATCGCTTCGAAGGCAACAGAACACGAGTATTAGAAGACGCCAAGTTTACTGCCGCTACTATTGGAACAATGAAAGGCACAGGAAGCTATGAAGGTCTAGAGGACTTAGATGATCTCGATGATTTTGGCGATGACTTTGACGATGACTTTTAATTTTTTAAAATAAAGATTATTTATAGAGAAAATGATGAAAAAAATAAGTAAAATTTTAACGATCTTATTATTGATAACGGGTGCTACTTATGCACAAAAAAATGTGTGTAAAGCTAAAACAGACGAGGCTAGAAAACTTGCAGAAAAATGTAAGGCAATGGATAGAAAATCCTCAGCATTTCAGCAATGTCGTAGTTCATACAACATTTTGCGCCAACAAGTTAGAACTGCTTGTGAAGGTGGTTTGACTACAGAACAGTTGGAAAAAAATGTGCAACAATGGCAAGAGTTTGTGGATGGCTGTAAAGGTCGCCAAGATGTCCGTTGTGCTAATGCTTTACACTCTTTAGGAACTTTTACTTTTAGGTTAGAAGATCTAAAGCACCTACAAGTAATGCAAAAATACGAAGAAGAAGTTGCATGGTGTGCTGACCGTGATAATAAGCCAGCTAAGTGTAAAAACTTGGATAAACTCCCTAAAGCTAATCATCAAAAATCTTTAGGGCATTTTATGGACTTTATCAAGAAGTATCCCAAAGATATTAAAATCCCTAATGTGCTTTATCAAGCCGCTGCTGTCCTCGAAGCAACCATGGAAGATGAGAAAGCATATAGGTTAAGGCTTAAATTAGTGAAAGAATGGCCAAATAATGGCTTAGTTCCTAAGGCGTGGTTGCGTATCGGTGAATATTTCTTTATGAATAGAAAATATCGAGATGCCATAAAAGCTTACGAAAAAGTTACTGGATTTGACAACTTAACAGGAAAAGAAGCTGCATTGGCTATGTATCACTTGGCAGAATCTTTCTACAATATTGCGGAATACGAAACAGCTGCTATAAAATACTATGACTATATTGTAGGTTCTGATAGAGGAAAATATCCCTCAGACTTGCGTCAGGAAGCTATGGACTTTATGGCAGCTTCTTTTGCTGACTTAGATTATGGCGTGGAAGTAGCGTCTAGGTTTTTAAAAGGTAAAAAGGTAGCTTTTAAAGACTCTCTTTATTTCAGAATTGGAATGAAAAATAAAGATCATGACCGAAACGAAGAAGCTGTTGAGTGCTTTAATTACCTCCTAAACATGAACCCAAACTATGTGGATGCTCCTCTTGCAGATATAGCTATGGTCGAGATTTTAGTAAAACAAGAAAAACTAGAGGAAGCCCAAGCACATCGATTGAATGTTGTTAAGCGCTATACTAGAAACTCCCCTTGGCATAAAACCAACCAAAAATATCCAGAATCAGTTAAAAATGCTGAAAATGCAATAAGGTCTGCAATGCTCGATATCCCGCAATACCATCATGCAAATGCAGCGAAAATCACAGAAACTGGAGATGTTGAAGCTGGTAAAGCAGAGTATCGGAAAGCTATTAAAGCTTATAGTGATTTCTTGCAACGCTATGCTAAAGAACCTACTTGGGATGAGTTTAAGGTCCATACTAATTTGGCTTTAGTTTATCAAAATTTAAATGAATATGATAAAGCGGCGGAGAGATTTAACTGGATTGACGATGTTGACACTACTAGATATGGGCGTCGTCACGAAGGCTTAGGTGAATTAATAAAGAAGAATGAAGCCGCTTATAATGCTGTTATTATGATGGATCATAATAGAGAAAAAGCTAAAAAAGCTAAAGCTGGTGATGATGATGAAAAAGCCTATAACTTACCTGAAACCAAATCTTATTTCAAACAAGTAGATAGGTATATGGCTAAATGGGGAAAGCAAAAGGATGCACCTACTTTAGCGTATAACGCTGCAGTGGTTCATTACAATGCCAAACAATACGGTACAGCCATCAGAGTATTAACCCAATTGCGTAAAGATTTTCCCAAGCACGAACACACTTTGGTCATAAGCCGCATGTTAGCCCAAGCTAACTTAGAAAATGGAAATTTAGATGAGTCTCAAAAAGAATTTGAATGGCTATGGACACAGTATGCTAAAGTTAAAGAAACCCGCAATGATTCTATGGCAAAAGAAATTGATAACTCAATAGCAGCAGTGCTTTTCCAAAAAGCTGATAAATTTGTTAAAGAAGGAAAACATGAGCAAGGTGCTACAGCGTATTTGGCTCTTGTGAAAAGATATCCCACAGCTGAGTTTGCTGATAGGGCTGTGTTTGAGGCTGGTGCTGCTTATGAATCTGCTAAGATGAATAAAGCTGCAGCCGAGACATTTATGCTTATGCCACGACAATATGCTAGTTCTCCGCTCACCATAAGAGCTATAATGAGGGCGGCGCAGGCTCATATTAAAGATAAAAATCATCGAGAAGCGGCATATACATTCTTGTTTATCACTGAAAACTTTCCAAAAGATTCAACAGCCTTTAATGCTATAGGTTGGGCTGCTGGTGTATATAATACAGCTGCAGAGGAAAGTAAAACTCAGGCTGATTCAGCTAACAATAAAAAACTGGCTGCGCAAACTTATGAGATAGCGCATAAAAAATATCCCAAACATGAAAAAACGCCCCAAATGTTGTATTCAGCATGTATTAGCTACGAAGAAGCACTGGTGACTGAAGAAGCTATCCGCTGTAACAAAGAATTAGTTAAAAGTTATCCAAAGTCTTCTTACGCACTAGATGCCGCCTTTAGTATTCCCATGGCTTACCAGACAGCTAAAAAATGGAGCGAGGCTGCTACTGAATTTGTTGCTTTTACTAGAAGCTATACAAGCGACAAAGAAAAATTAATAGCAGCGCATTATGGAGCTGCAAAAGCTTATGCTGAATTAAATGATAAAAAAAGTGCGCAAACTCAGTTTAACAATGTATTAACTTCTTATGAAAAACATGGTTTGCAAATAGCTAATGCTGATCCATCAATACCAGCTGAAGCGGCCTATGCTCTAGGTGAATATATATACGATGAAATGAATGAAATCGATATTAAAGGAAATGATAGAGCCAAACAACAAGCGATTAAAAATTTAACAGCTAAGTTGCAAGCTGCTATGTCTCAATATGC
>JAAZFC010000085.1 GCA_012511955.1 Fibrobacter sp.
ATGTCCAAGTGGTAGCTCCTATAATAACTCCTATAAGGGTTAAGGATCTACCTTCTTCGAAACTAGCTCTAATTAGAATCAGTATTACAAAAGAAGGTATAACAATAAACAAGTTAGTAACCATGTTTAAGAAGTTATCAACCACTCCTCCTTTAAAACCGCCGTAAATACCTATGAGAGTACCCACAGTGGTGGCAATTATACCGGCTAAAAACCCCACATAAAGCGAAGATTGCAAGCCTCTAATCAAAAGGGAAACATAGTCCCGGCCTAAATCATCAGTACCTAGCAAATGTTCACCACTAGGAGGCATATATTGCATGCCTACCCTATCCATGGTTACATCGTACAATAAGGGACCAAAAACCGCAATGAATACTGTGAGTAAAAACAGCACCATTCCAGTAACCCACATAGGAGATTTCAACAAATTTCGCAATAACTTCATCTTAATTACCTCCCATTTGCATTCCAGCTTTTACGCGGGGATCAAAGAAGCCAATGAGAATATCTACTGTGAAGTTAGCGATTAACACACTAATTGTTATCAAAAGCGTACATCCTTGAATTACAGGATAATCTTGGTTTTGAATAGCAGTTAACATCGCCATCCCCAAACCAGGATAAGAAAAGATCATTTCAGTGATAAGAGCACCACCAATCATAGTTCCAAGTGATAGAGCTAAGCCAGTTAGCTGAGGTAGCATAGCATTACGGAAAACATAAAGCAGTACGCGCCCCTCTTTGATGCCCAACCATTTGGCATATTTAATATAATCAGTTCCCAACTCGTAAATCCCCATGGAACGCATGCCAATAGCTTGACCACCAGCGAGAATCAAGAATATTGAGAAGAAAGGTAAGACATAGTGATATGCAACTGATTTAAAGAAACTCCACGAAAAACTTGGAATTATATCACTAGCATAACCACCCATGGCAGGGAACCATCCCATTACCACAGCAAAAACATAAACCAAAAGCATCCCAAACACAAAGAACGGAATGGAACTTAATAACTGGGTTACCGGGAAGAATACCTTATCAAAAACCCCTCGCTTATAGGCGGCAAAAGCTCCCAGCAGGTTACCAAATATCCACCCAAAAACGATGGTTGGCAACTGCAAAGCTATAGTCCATGGAACAGCCTCAAGTATCACATCCACAACTTTTTTAGGATATTTTTGGAAAGAAGTTCCCAAATCTCCTTTTAAAGTCATTTTGACATAATTGGTAAACTGTTCGAACTTAGAGGATCTAATGGGTCTGCCATCTTCTGTGCGCATTAATTCGCCAGATTGATCTACTTTAGCAAGACCAAATTCTTTGAGATAGGACTCTTCTTTTTGTCTAGCAGCTTCGTTACTTAAGCCACTAGAAGCTTGCCCCATAATAATATCTACCGGATTAGACTTTCCTAAACGAGGCAGATAAAAATTTATAGTTACAGCTACGAAGAAGGTGATAAGATACCACCCTCCTCTTTGTAAAGCATATCTAAGTGTGGGATACTCTTTTAACATCTGTTTCCTTATTTACCTGAATCGAGTTGCCATAAAATCTTTGTAGCAGCACCTACCCAAGGTAATTGAGGCGGTGCATAAGGATTTTCTGAAGTAGGCCAGTTTTTCCAAACTTTTGTGCTAAACTCATAGAACTGTTCAGGCAGGTAGCAAAGAGGAATTGCCGGCTGATCTTCCATAAAGATGATATTTAGCTCATGATAAGCTTTTGCTAATTCTTCAGCATCGGTCAACAAAGGAATAGCATATAATAAGCTATCTACTTTGGGGTTAAACTCAGGGCTACCTGGTTGGTTATAGCGACCTTGGTTTTCATTCATTTTGTTGTCACCACCCACCGGCGCCCAGTTACGGCTAGACATTACAGCTTCGAAACGGCTCCAAGGTAGTGAAGGAGTTACAGAAGCAGCAGGTTTATGCATAATCATATCGAAATCCCCAGAGGGCAAAGCAGGCCAGTACAAGCCAGCATCTACAAAACCTTCACGAGCATCGATTCCAGCAGCTCGCATACCTTTCACAGCAAGAGCTACCATGGCTTCCCAGTCAGACCAACCTGCAGGTGATTTGATAAATAAAGTAGGAAGCTTTTCACCATTAGCATCAGTCATATAATCTAAAGAATCATCATCTTTATAGACAGTTTTATAACCAGCATCTGCTAAAATTTGCTTGGCTTTTTAAGTGTCATACGCCACGCCATACTCTTTGGCATCTTCAGCATTAAAGTATTTACTTTCCAACGATGTGGACATAATCAAACCAGGCTGAATATCAGGAGAATAACCCGATACAGCAAGTTCGCGAATATCATTATAATGAATAGCTGCAGCTAGGGCACGACGAAAACTTTTGTCGGTAAGCGGTGCTTTAGTAGTATTAATTACAATCATTGGTAAAGCACCAGAAGCAAAATAAGGTGCTTTGTCTAACCATGTACCCACACCATCTTTAGTTTTCATCCAAATTCGGGGGATATAAGTTTGCGAGGCATCGAGATTACCTTTTTGCAAAGCGATGGAAAAGTGGTCGTTACTTTTGTAAATAGGATGAATGATAAACTTAGGCTTAGCGAGTTTACCACCGTACAAGGCTTCGTTACCCCAGTAACCATCGCGTCTTTTTAGTACAATATTTTCGTTAGAGTAAGTTTCTAAAGTATAAGGTCCAGAAACCACAGGCTCTTTGTCCATTTTAAGCTTTTGTACTTCAGAAATATCGTTGTTGTTTTCAGCTAGTAAAGCTTCGTAAATATGAGCAGGAACAACCCGTACTGCTTGTAGCAAGTCCATAACTACTAAGGGGTTATTGCGATCTTCTTTGTTCACAATAAAAGATAATCTTTCAGTAGCTACGCCTTCAACTTCGATGGTATCTACATTGATATCTGAGATGAACTCTGTAGCGTAAGCAGTAGCGGCACTTTTAAACCTTTTACCTAATTCAAAGATGAACTTGACATCAGTAGAAACCACAGATTTTCCATCACTCCATTTTGCTTTAGGATTGATATCTACCACAATGCTATCTACAGTGTTTTCAACTAGAGAACCTAAAATCGGCTCAATTTCACCAGTGATTGGGTTGTATGCCAATAGTGGTTCGTACATCAAGTTAAAACGATCACCCACAGGCCAAGC
Source organism: Fibrobacter sp. (assembly GCA_012511955.1). Classification (GTDB taxonomy): domain Bacteria; phylum Fibrobacterota; class Fibrobacteria; order Fibrobacterales; family Fibrobacteraceae; genus JAAZFC01. The sequence goes on from JAAZFC010000085.1 coordinate 3,164, forward strand.
CGCTTGCCAACTTTCGGCCAAGGGGGTAAATGTGTTGGGATCGCCCCATTGTGAACCCGCCAAATACAATGTTTGAGAACGGGGGAAGCTTGAATCTTCGCCATCCCCTTGCTGACATGCAGACAAGAAGATAGATACAGATAGCAAAGCTATTCCTAGACCTAACCACTTAATTTTATTCATAGTTTCCTCACTAACTTTATTTCTTGCGTAATTAAGTATATACGCTAAATATAATGCGAATTGTTACCAAATATAAAACAAAAATAATGCAGTAGGTCTAAAAATGATGTTTTTTTCTACCAACAACACTTAGTTATCTTAAATTTGCATTTAAACAAACGCAGGTTAACTAATGACTAACATACAAAAATTATTAATTATCCCAATATTATTTTTTACTCGGAGTTTCTCACAAGAAAGCGGATTGCACTATTATGAAGGCTTTTCTGACCCCGGTTTCAATATCCCCCAAGATCCAAACATAGCAGCATCGCAAAACTCTTTGAATTTCGTGAGTAATTCGCCAACTTTATTAACAGAAGCCCCACAAAGTAAAGAACGCAGTTTATCACAGCCCTTTTTGGTGGGTTATGAGGTTGAAACTTTTGATATGTTCTATACTAAAGGTTTAGCCCACATACTCAAAGGTGCCATAGCATTAACCCAATGGAAAGACTTTGTCATAGGTGCACGCACTAATTTACAGATGGTGTTTTTGAGCATGGACGATGACTATTTTGATGATGAATATTTTATCAATTTCGGTTTAGGAGCCTTTGCGGAAAAAGACCTGCTGTTTAAGACCGACCATTTAGCCATAGCTGGCTTAGCCTTAGATATTTTAACCTATGGCAACGCTTATGCTTCTGAATTTATGCTAGACAGTCGTTTTGGCGCACAACTTAGCGCCTATGGTCGCTATAACTGGTGGCACAA
>JAAZFC010000086.1 GCA_012511955.1 Fibrobacter sp.
CAAAACCTTTAGTAGCTAAAGTCGTGCTAATAGCAGCAGTTAAAGTAGTTTTACCATGGTCCACATGACCAATAGTTCCAATGTTAACATGCGGTAATGTCCGCTCAAATTTTTCCTTCGCCATTTTTATACCTCTTGGTATTAAGTGCTTCTGCCAGTCCACAAAATTACATCATTTTATGGTAACCGTTATATCGAAGAGCATAGGAAGCAGTACCCTTCGAAATTGAGCGTCCAATTGTAGAATAACCAAATACATTTTTCAAGGGCACAATGGCAAATATTTTAAATAATTGCGCTTCTCCGCCCAATTTCTCGATTTTAGCTCCTTTTGACTCCAAATCTCCCAAGATATTTCCCGCATATTCTGGAGGAATTTGCACTTCTAAATTCATAAACGGTTCAAAAACCTCTATATTTTCTTTATTTATTCCCAAACGCAATGCATCGTAAAAAGCTCTTTTTAAAAGTCCCGAAGGAACATCTTTTGAGCAAATGAATTCTCTTAATGTTACAGAAATCCCACTTAATTCACCCTTACCCAAAACTCCTTGCGCGCAAAAATCTTTTATTGCAGAGTTAAAAACACTATCCACGGCTAAAATCTGCTCAGCATTAAGGCTACTATCTCTAAAAATCAACTGAAAGCTGCCAATACCTTCTAATTCCGGCTTATTTTCAACATTCAAACTTAATTCTACTTTGTGAGGCCCTAATTCCAATGAGTTTTCACAAAGCACCTTGTTTTTTATCCGCTCCATATACCTAACTTCGGGTTTACTAGCGTTGATTTTGCAGCCAAACATCCTCTGCAAGCGCAATAAAAGCACCTCTTGCTGCACCTCGCCCACAGTTAATAAAGACCAAGTTCCTTCATGGGGATTTTCTCTCACTTCACACGAAGGATCCATGCGTTTTACAACTTCTAAAGCATTTTTAATTTTAGGCCAATCATCTGCATCTAAGCATTCAATGTCAGTTTGTAAAAGAGCTTGATAATCTAATTTCGCCGCCTCATTGGCCACCACATTTCCTTTTAAATCAATAATATCGCCCAGCTGGAAATCTTTTTCTGAACTAGTTAAAGCATAAATATCTCCCGCCTCAACGCTTTGCACAGGGGTTAAAAGTTCAGCATGAATGCGATAAAACTTAAAATCGGGTAATAACTGTCCTGAATTTAAGCTATGGTAGCTTTTAAAAATCGCATATTCCCCTAAATCTCGAGAAACGCGCACCCGAATTACTTTTCCCAAAGTGGCACTATAAATAATCTTTTTAGGCTTAAAAAGCAGAGAAGCACCCGTAAGAAGCTGCCTAATGCCCCGATTAGCTTTGGCTGAACCGCTATAACTGAGTACATAATCCTTCAAAAGCTCTTCTTGCAAAGTTTTCACTAGCTTTTCTGTGGCGATTTTTTTGTTTTCCAACTGGGCAGCTAAAATTTCATCATCCACCAAGCTCAGTGCATCGGCCAACTCTTTGCGTAAACTGCGACTGCGAGTCAACACCTCTGCCCGTAAATCCTTAATCACCGTTTCTCGCTCTCGCTCATCGTGATTTATGCTTTTTGCTGATAAGACATCGCCCATGGCTATGATATTGTCTTTTTCTATAATAGGGAAATTCAACTGCAAAGGGCTCAATTCTAAGCGCTCCTCTACATTAAGCAGAGTCTCATCTAAATCGCTGTGATGATGGTCTAATTTATTGATAAAAATCAGCGTGGGAATCTGACGCGCCCGCAATTTATTCCAAGCACTCAAGGTTTGCGTTTCCACTCCTGCCGTGGCAGAAACCACTAATATAGCGCCATCCACTGCATCAAGAGCCGTATCCACTTCAGCGCTAAAATCTATATGCCCCGGCGCATCTATAAAATTAAACCAAATATCTTTCCATTTAAAATGCGAAATCCCCGCTTCTATGGTTATGCCCTTTTCTTTTTCTTCCGGCAAATAATCCATAGTAGCTAAGCCATCTTGCACATCTCCGGGATGAGAGATTTCCCCTGCGGCAAATAAAATTCGTTCTGATAAAGTAGTTTTACCAGCATCTATATGAGCTAAAACTGCTAAATTAATAATTTTTGAAGGTTTTTTTTCCACAACTCACCGCCATCTCAGCAAAAGCTAAAGATAGCTAAGAAAGTCCGGCACGACGCATATAGGGAACATACTTCTGATCGATGCGACCAATATGGCGCACCAACCAATCCGTTAAAAAGTTTACTAAATCTGCGGCCACCATGGTTTGCCCTTCCAAATATCTAGCCTTAGCCTCCTCGATTTTATCTTCAAAAATCTTATGTAACTTTTTGTGGTTTTCTAAATCGGGAAAGTTTGCCCGCGCCATAAGCTGCTCTTCGTCGCGAAAATGCACTCGAGTATATTCCCCAAGTTCATCTATAATTTTCAATATCTTGTCACTCCCCAAGCCTTCTACCAAAGCAGAACTTAAAGCATGCAAAAGATCAAAAAGCTTAGCATGTTGGTTATCCACAGACTTTACAGTGGTGAGTAATTCTCCTTCCAAAACAATGCGTATGGCTTCGGCCTTAAATCCCGCCACAATATCTTCTAACCTTTGGGAAGCTTGAGCTACGCTTTGCATTTGTGCTGAGCTTTTTTCTATTTCTTGCGAAGTATTGGTCGCCGAAACAGAAACTTGGGCAATGTTTTCGGTAGTGCTACGAGAACCACTTACAATTTCACTTATCCCTACTGCAATACTACCAGCATTATGTACAGCTTGCCCCACACTACCCTTTATATCAGCCACTAAACTATGCTGATCTTGAACGGCTATTAGCGTTTCTGCCGAAGACTTACCTATTTCTTCGATGGTGGCGGTTAATTGCACGATATTTTGCATAACTTCGTCAAAACCCTGCTGAATTTGTTCCACTTGAGCAGTAATATCTCCGGTGGAATCCGCAGTTTGGCGAGCCAAAACCTTAACTTCATTGGCCACCACCGCAAACCCTTTACCTGCTTCTCCAGCTGATGCAGCCTCAATAGTGGCATTTAAAGCCAATAAATTCGTTTGGGCGGCAATATCTTCTATGGCTTGGGTAATATTTCCAATATTTTTCACCAAGGTTTGCAACTGCAGTAAAGCTTGGTTAGTGGCATTTATCTCTTGTTGAGAAGTCCCGACCACGGTGTTTTCAAATTTGCAACGCTCTTCGATGGTATGAGTAGCGACATTCATTTTCTCCATGGCAGCGCTCACTAAATCCATGGATTCACTCATACTATTTGTACGCACACTAATGTTTTCTACGCTGGTGGTGGATTGCTCCGCCGCCGCAGCCACATTTTGCGCCAAATCTCTAATATTTGAAGATTCACTCTGCATATCTTCGTAAGCGCGAGCAAAGGCATCTAGGGCAAGATTCAAACTGCGACTAGCTCCTTTCATTTCACCCATAACTTCGGTAATATGCGCGGCCACACTATTTGTCGCTCTAAAAAGTTCCTCCCAATCACTATTTTCACGATATTTAAGCCTGGGTCGCAAATCTCCCTGGGCAAAAGAAGTCAAAATTTTTGTCACTTGATCCACTTCAACACGAATTTTTTGAAAAAACCAAGCTAAAACTGCTAATAACAAAAAACCCGCCACACTAAGCCATCCCAAGCCGCCTAAAACTAAGTTTGCTGTCAATAAGACCAAAAGGGTCAATTTAATCACCCAATAAAACCATATTTTCTTCATAAACTTCCTCAAGTTTAATCGATTAAACTAACACTTATTTTTTTATTAAACTGCTTATTTATCCTACTTTTATATTATGTCAAAATATTATAAGTTTATTTTACTCTTTTTTTGCGGATTTGCAATCACTTTTTCTCCGGCACAACCTATAAAAAGGACTGAAGTACCCATGGAAATTAATATCGGCGTGGGTCCAGCCTTTCATCACTTACCCAAAGAGTTAATAGGAGATGCTTTTTTTATTGGAGGTTTTGCCTTAGAACTGTACGCAGTTATTCCTCCTGCGCTTCTCAAAGAACATCGTGAAAAAGTTCCCGCTCAATACCGTAAGAACATAAGCTTGGATCATGTAATGCTTTTGCGCCCTTTTTGGCTTTCCTTAATCCCCCATCGTCTAATTGTGCATCCCACCAAGGAATTAGAAGTTTGGGGAGCAAATTGGTCATTCTTTTCTTGGGCATGGAACGCACAAATCACCGATGCTTTAAAAGTACAAGCAAAAATCTTACTTCCAAATATCAGCTATTTACAAGTGGAGTCGCCCGTAATAGAAAAAGACAAAATTAGACTTTGGGCTCTAGGCTTAGCGCCAGCGTTAAATATAACATGGAATCCCCTAAAGTTCCTGCATATAAATGCCAGTTGGGAACATCAACTTTATTTACCCTTAACCCTCAACAAATACAAACCCAAAGAAGCAAACAGACTAGCTTTAACTCAACATGGCATCGCCAGCCTAGTTTTTCACTGGCGCATACCAAGTTCGGCTAAAATTTAGCTTTCTAAAACTACTTGCAAGCTTTCTTTATCGGCTCTTTCTTGAAGTTTAGGAGGCAATGCTTCTAAAGGGTTAGAGCTAATAGAAAGCACTTTTAATGTTTCTACATCAGCTAAAGAATCTGGCAAACTTGTGATGGAGTTTTCATCTAAAACCAGCTCTTTTAAAACTTTAAAAGCTCCAAACTTTTCGGGTAATCCTGTCAAAAGGTTCCCTGAGAGCACTAAAACACGCAAATTTTCTAAGGCGGACAAAGACTCAGGCGCTTCTTCGAGTTCATTATTATCAAGCAAAAGCTCCTCTAAGGCAGTCATATCGCCAAATGAGCTGGGAATTTCTTCGAGCAAATTATCGTGCAAAGAAAGCTTTATCATCTTTTTTAGATTCCCTAAAGATTCCGGCACATCCAATAAGTCGTTCCCTGCTACATTCATTTTATACATTTCACTAAGCTCACCCACAGATTCAGGCAAATCGCTTAAATTATTATAGCCTAAATAAAGTCTGCGTAAATTTTTGAGCTCACCTAGATTTTCAGGCAAAATCATCAAATCATTTTCACTAATGCTTAAGCGACGCAAATTGCGTAGAGCCACTATCTCTTCTGGTAGCTCAACCAACAAATTACTATCCAAAAACAACTCTTCCAGATGTTCCAGTTCAAATAATTGAGGGGGCAAAATGCGAATTTTGTAATTAGATAAATCTAGCTTAGGCAACTTTTTTTCTTTAGCTTCAGCAATCTTTTCTAACATATCCATAAGACCTCTCTTTCTTGTAAAAATAGCAAATTTCAATTTGATGAACTTTTTGCTAGCGTTACAAAAATGTTATAAAATTTTAATCCTACACCAACAATCTTAGCAACAAAGGTAAAATATTATGAGTTTTTTGCATACTTTTAACAAAAACCCTTATTTAGGCATCCTGCGGGGAATCACTTTTGAGCATATCCCTTACATAGTAAAAGCCTCACAAAATGCCGAGCTAAAACTTATTGAAATAACCATGAACACCCCCCAAGCCCCTGAATTAATCGCCAATTTAAAGCAAAATAGCACAGAATTAACAATAGGTGCAGGAACCGTATGTAGAGAAAAAGACTTAAAACAAGCCCTAACTGCAGGAGCAGAATTTATAGTTTCCCCAGCTTTCCAAGAAAACATTGCCGAACTATGTCAAAAACAAAATATTCCCTATTTGCCTGGAGCGCTCACCCCCACAGAAGTTCAACACGCCTATCACCACGGCGCAACCATGGTTAAAGTATTCCCCGTGGGAGCCATGGGTGGGCCAGCATATATCAAAGAACTGCGCGGGCCTTTTGCGCATATTCCTCTTCTTGCTTGCGGAGGGGTAAATGCCGACAACGCCAAAGATTATTTTGCTGCAGGAGCAAACGCCATAGCTTTTGGAGGCAGTATTTTCAAAAACTCGCTATTAAATGCTGAAAGCTGGCCTGAAGTGAGCACTAAAATCCGTAGTTTATATCAAAAAAGCCACTCTTAGTGAGTGGCTCTTAAAAATATTTGGTTTAAGGCTTGATTTCTAGTAAACTATCATCCCACTTTTCGTGTTTTTCATAGCCCATTAAATTTACCAAAGTAGCCGCAATATTGGAAAGTCCAGCTCCATCAAGCTGTTTTAACCCCAATTTTCCACCACTGACATTGTCGTAGAGAATCATAGGCACAGGATTGAGAGTATGTGCTGTTTTCGCTTTAAAACTGCCATCATCATTGCGAGCTGGCTCTTGGCTTTTCTTATCTAACTCATACATTTCATCGGCATTACCATGATCCGCAGTGATAATAGCAACGCCACCTAAAGCGTCTATAACAGGCAAAATGCGTGCTAAAGCCAAATCCACCGCTTCAATGGACATGGTAGCAGCGCGGAAGCTTCCGGTATGCCCCACCATATCGCCATTGGCGAAGTTTATGCGCAAAAATTTGTACTTGTTGCTTTTTAAAGCGTCAATTAAAGCATCGGCGATTTCTGCGGACTTCATCCAGGGGCGCTGTTCAAAAGGCACAATATCGCTGGGGCATTCCACATAAGTTTCCCCAGGGAACTTACCGCTGCGATTTCCATTCCAAAAATATGTTACATGTCCAAATTTTTGTGTTTCTGAACAAGCAAATTGCTCTATGCCCTCTTTGGAAAGCCATTCTCCCATGGTATCAACTATGGCTGGAGGAGGTACTAAAAAGCGATTGGGCAACTGTAAATCGCCGTCGTATTGCAACATACCTGCATAAGTTACTTGAGGGCGACGCACGCGATCAAATTTGTCAAATTCGTCTTCTTCAAATGCCCGGGTGATTTCAATGGCGCGATCTCCGCGGAAGTTAAAGAATACCACCGCATCGCCATCTTCGATGCTTCCCACCGGACTACCATTTTCGGCAATGACAAAAGGAGGAAGATCTTGGTCTATAGTACCAGGAAATTTTTCGCGCAATGCCTTAATAGCCTCAGAAGCACTGGCAAATTGATCGCCCTCACCCAAAACATGAGTGTGCCAGCCTTTTTCCACCATTTTCCAGTTGGCATCGTAGCGATCCATGGTGATATTCATACGACCGCCCCCAGAAGCAATGCGAGCGTCAAAACTATCATCGCTAACTTTTTGCAAATAAACTTCGAAGGGTTCCACATAATCCAAGGCACTGGTTTCGGGCACATCGCGACCATCCAATAAGGCATGGATTCGCACAGATTTTACACCTTCGCTTTTGGCTCGCTCCACCATAGCTCGCAAATGATCTATATGACTATGTACATTGCCATCAGAAAACAATCCCATAAAGTGGATGACCCCACGACCATCTTGGGCTCCTGCCACAACTTCTTTCCAAGCATCACGTTCCCAAATTTCTCCTTTTTCGATGGAATTTGCCACCAAAGAAGCCCCTTGGGAGTAAACTTGCCCTGCTCCTATGGCATTGTGCCCCACTTCGGAGTTGCCCATATCTTCATCCGAGGGCATTCCCACCGCCGTTCCGTGAGCGCGCAGACTTATATGAGGGTAATTGGCAAATAAACGATCTAAAGTAGGTTTTTGAGCAGCGGCAATAGCGCTACCAGAATCATTAGCTGGTAACCCATAACCATCCATGATAATAATGACCACTGGGCCATCTATTCCTTGAAACTGTGTTGATTTTTTAAGCATAATAAGCTCCGATATATTTATTAGACCACTTAAATATAGCTTTGGTACAATTAAATATTGAAGCTCTCTAAAACAAAAGCGACCAATGGTATTTTTAGCGGTCGTTGAGCCAACTTTTATGAGATTTTTTATCCATATACATAGCTTGGTCCGCTCTATGCATTAATTCATCTAAACTTATGGGGTTTTTAGGATTAAAAGAAGAGACCCCGACACTTAAACTTATTTCGTAAGGTCTTTCTCCCGTGCTGTTAAAATCTTTTAGTCTATTTAACAAACGAGCTATAATCATTCCCATATATTCTGGGGAAGCACCCACTGCTAAAACCACAAACTCATCTCCTCCAATACGGGCAGTAACATCAGAATTACGGAAAACATCGGGTAAAATTTCTGCCACATCTTTAAGAAGTTGATCACCCATACTGTGCCCATAATTATCGTTCACCAGCTTCATATTGTCTAAGTCGGCATAAACTAAAATCAATTCCTTATCGTCTCTACACGCCAAGTTGAGCTGTTTTTCGGCATAATCCATAAATCCGCGTCGATTGTACAAACCTGTAAGTTCATCTTTAATAGAATACCCCATATAGGTGCTCATTATCTGATGTCTTTCTATGGCAAAGCGTAAGGCTTTTGCTGTTTGTTCAGAATTGTAAGATCCTTTAACTATATAATCTTGAGCTCCCATGCGAATAGCTTCCACCGCTGTGGCTTCATCACCTAAACCAGTCATTACCACCACAGGAATCCCAAAATGCTTTTCGTTAAAAGTTTTAAATGTATCGTAACCCTTAGAATCCGGTAAATTTAAATCCAAAATAACTAAATCAAATTTTCTTTTTTTTACAACTTCTAACCCTTCGTGCAAAGAACCTGAACTGCTTATGCTGTACTTTAAGTTTTTAGATTTTTTTAGCGCTTGAGAAAGTATGATAATATCATCGGGATCATCATCGATAATTAATACGCTAATATTATTTTTATTTGTGTCCATAACTACTACCTTGTAACAAAATAATACAAGAAGAGACTTTACACAACATAGTAAAACATTTTTATAGTAGTTTTTTTAGAATTTTGTCTATCTTTTTAATATCAACGGAGGCATAATGCACAAAAACCTTAAAATTTTAAGCTTATCTATTCTGATTGTCGTAGTTTTCAGCATGATTAGCTGCTTAGGGTCAGATCCCCGAGTAGAGTCACACAACGAACGCAGTCGAGCAATGTGCACCGATGGCATAGACAATGATGGTGATGGGCATTATGACTGTTACGACCCAGATTGCCGTGTAGTTCAAGACTCCTTATGGGCCATAGATATTACTGACACTATATGCCATTACGAAAAACTTGGTATATGGATTGCACCACTTTCTTCCTCAGCAAAGGTGTCATCTTCTAGTCAAGGAATCTCTTCTTCTGAAAGTGTTAGTTCATCGAGTGTCCAAAACTTCCCCTTTGCAATTAAAGCCAATGTAAAAAGCGATAGCATACAAGTATTTGCTCTTAAATACAATGCAGAACGCCAAGAAATAGCCATAGCAGGCCGCTATGGTAAACAAGCTTTGTTTGGCATAATAGATACCAGCACTACAGAAGTATTGTCATTTAATCCTGTTAGTTCTCCAGATATTAGCGGGGCTATGGGCACGGGCGCAGCTGCCGGAAGAGTTTTCACCGATATAGACACCAATACCGCAGGTATATTCACCGCCATTGGCAACAGTGACTACACAAGCAAAACCATAGCTATGACTTATACCTATGACTATATTTCTGAAACACACTCTTACCAAAACTCCTATTCTCCCCATAACGAACTAATATTTTCGGGTTATAACACTCCTACTACTGAATGTTTAATTACAAATAATGCTGACACAGGCTTTGTGCTAGTTGATATCAACATTGATGACAACTTAATGGCTACATATTCAAATTATTTGCCCAAAACAAAAATGGCTAAAGGAACAATATCCGGAACTAATTGTGTTGGTGTGGGAACTAGAACTGCTAGTGATTCTTCCCAAGTCTGGTTATTAATAACCTCCAGCGATAACATTGCCACCACTACCGCACAAGTTTCCACAGGTTCTGATAATGAAAAAGCTTTTGACATAGAGGTAATAGACGATATTGCTTTTATAGCAACCAAAATAGACAATCAAGTACAACTTATACTATATGACATAAAGAATGATTCTTTAATAAGCAAAAGCAAAGCCCAAGGGCCTGGAACACCTCACCGCTTGCGCACAGTAAAAGTCAATGGCAAAGACCATCTATTAATGGTTGGAGCCGAAGCTGGTAAAGGAGCTTTATGGCTTTTTAGCACCACTGGCAACCTAGTTTTAAAAGAAAGCCTTCGCAATACTGAAGCTGTGACCATAAGTGATGCATTGCAACTTCCCAATGGCGTTATTATTGCAGGTGGTTGGAGGCAAAATTCTGATGGTGGCACAGAAGGTGTTTTACATAAGCTAAATACCTCACTTAAAATAATTCCATAATTTGTACTCACCAGAACTTTTATCTCCCATTGCGGATTTTGAAACTTGTCTCGCAGCTGTACATAACGGCTGCGATGCTGTTTATGTGGGAGTTCCAGGGTGGAATGCTAGGGGAAGAGTTCCAGATTTAACTCGCGATGAACTGCAAAATATCATAGAATTCTGCCATTTGCGCCAAGTTCGGGTGTTTTTTGCTATGAATGTCTTGGTATTTGAGCAAGAAATCCGCCAATTAAGCTCATATTTAAAAGATCTTATTTCATTAGGTCCAGATGCTTTTATAATCCAAGATCCGGGCTTAGGAATTTTAATAAAGCATATAGCGCCCAACCAAGAAATCCACGCCTCCACCCAAATGACGCTTTCTTCGCTAGAATCCGTGCAATTTGTGGAAAAATTAGGCTTTAAACGGGTGGTTTTGGCCAGAGAACTTAATTTAAACGAAATCGCCCATATACGGAAGCATACAGAGATAGAATTAGAAGTTTTTGTGCACGGAGCGCTCTGCATTTCATATTCAGGGCAATGCTTAACTTCCGAAAACTTCGGCGGTCGCAGCGCCAATAGAGGCCAATGCGCTCAATCTTGTCGCTTACCTTATGATATTTGGGTAGATTCTGTGCTTTATCCCCGCCCTGCAGCTCCATATTTATTTTCTCCCAAAGATTTATGCGCCTTAGACTTAGTGCCCAAATTAATGGAGATTGGGGTACATTCTTTTAAAATCGAAGGTCGTTTAAAATCCCCCGAATATATCGCTGCCACCACTAGGGCATATAGGGAAAAAATCGACGGTTTATCTGCCAGCCAAAGCAACCAGCAACTAGAATCTTTATTTTCTCGAGGCTTCTTTTCGGGCTGGCTCCAAGGCGTGGATCATCAGAAATTAGTAGATGGAAAAAACTCAGCGCACCAGGGTGTACTCATTGGAAAAGTGCACAAAATCCAAAACAACGAAGTTTGGGTAAAAAACCCCGCGGTGATTCCCCAAGCCGGCGACGGCTGCGCGTTTGTGCAAGCATTGCACCCAGATTTGGGCGGTAGGATTTACCACGCTTCCACCGCCAAGCCTAATTTTTTAATTTTGCAATTTGCTCGAAACTTTCCCCTAAAAAAAATTAGCGTAGGCGCACAACTTTGGCGCAACAATAGCCCGAGTTTAGAAAAATCCATCCGCCAAAGCTGGGAAAACACCAATTTACAACGCACCGTGGGCGTGCAGGTGTTTTTAAACGCGCAACCGGGACATCATCTCAGCCTTCGTCTTATAAGTCCCACCGCAGAAGTGGAGCTTTTTGACAAAGAAAAATTACAAAAAGCTCATAATCCCACACACCCACCATGGCTAAAAGATGAGTTAGCAAAGCTGGGTTCCCAACCTTTTGCCGCCCAAGAAATTAAAATCCAGCTAAAAAACCAGCCTTTTTTAAGACAAAAAACGGTGCGTCAATTAAGGCAAAAAGCTTTGCAACTTTTAGAAGAAAAAGTGCTAAAAAATTACCCTAAACCTGCATTTAACCCTAAAACTTATGATTTTCATACCCCAAACTCCAAACATAAGTCCGAAAAAGCATTATTAAATATACTGCTACGCCAACCCCATCAATTAGAGCAAATCTCGCCTGATTTGCCCATTGACACCATCTTTTTGGACTATGATTACGGACAAGCGTTAGAACCTAGCTTAAATCTTATTGAAAACTTAGGCTATAAAACAGGCATTGCCACCCTGCGCATTCACAAAAGCGGTGAAAACAAGCATTTAAAGCAAATCATTGCCTACAATCCCCAAGCTGTACTAGTGCGACACTGGGGAGCCTTAAGCTTTTTGCAAAATAACATGCTTAACGCTAGCTTTATTGCCGACCATAGCTTTAATATCAGCAATAGTGTAAGCGCGCAATGGCTATTAAATCACGGCATAGACAGAATTTTACCTGCCTGGGACTTAAATCAAGCACAACTCCACGATCTGCTTAAAAACAGCCCCAAATCGAGGTTTGAAGTTGCTCTGCATCAATATTTACCCACTTTTCATATTGAACACTGCGTTTTTGCCAATGTGCTCACTTCGGCATCTAGCTTTCCCCAATGCAAAATCGTATGCCGCCAGCATAATGTTGAAGTGGAAGATCATAAAGGGGAAAAGCATTTTTTACAATCCGATGCCGAATGCCGCAACACGCTTTTTTTGGGCAAAGCCCAATCCATGCTCCGGCTCTATGATTCATTGAGAAGCTGTGGTGTAAATCGCTTTCGCATTGATTTACTCCAAGAAAGCGCCGAGCAAGCCGCATTTAAAATTAACACCTACAGCCAAGCCATCAATGAAAGTATTAGCATTGAAGAAGCATTTAAACAAATTGGGGTGCACGAAAAATATGGCATAAGCGAAGGGCAACTTTTTAACACCACCCAATGGCAAGATCGCAAACAACTTAAGAAATAAAATTTGCTAAAAAATAGAAGCGCACCACAGTTGGTGCGCTTCTTGGTATAGTGACTCGCTTATTTGGATAAAATCCACACTCCTTTTTGAGTCACGACAATTATCTTGTCATCTCCTTTTATTTAAATTTAGCTTAGCTATTTCAAAAATGTTGTTTTTTTTAACACTCACCCAAAAAGTGTGAGCTACATCACACTTTTGCTGCAAATAGCACAAAAAACCACCGAAATCATGCAAAATCGGTGGTAAAATCATTTATTTGTCTTAAAATTTATTCTTCTGCGGGTTTGATTCCTGCCAAGCGCCAAGTATTTAAACCAATCACTTGACCGTTGGAGTGCTTTGCCACATATTTACCATTGTTTTCGCCCAATATGTCTAACACCAAGCTATCCCCAGACTCTAAATGCACGGTTAAGCTCTGAGCTAAACTATCATGTTCAGGGATTTCAGACCAAAATTCATCTGCTTCTAAGTGCAGCACCTTGCCATTGATTTCCGTCCATTTTTCTGGACTTGTTTGGGTGCTATCATCTTTAACCCAAGTGGCAGAACTATCGTCAGCCCAAACATAGCTTAGCTTGTTTACCGTAGCAGGATTTACATCGAATATTTTGCCATCTATCCACGAGCGCGCTTCGGCATCTATCCACATGGCTCCAGGGCTGCGATAAACTTCGGATTCGCCCTTCATACGAAAGAAAACTCCCGAAAAATTAGCGTCTGTTTTGCCAATGGCCAGCCAAGTGGTGTCAGTTCCTCGCACTAAGCCCACCAAGCCTTGCTCGGTAGAATCTAAGCCATATTGCTCCAAACGGTCTTCTCTTTTGCTGAATACATCGGCTTTTTTAAGATTAGCTAAATCCAAAAGCATGCGCTCCATGCGACTATTTTTAGCCATCCATGGACCCTCATTAACTTGCCAAGCTAGTTCTGCTTTTTTGGTTAAAATCAAGGCATCTTTTTCTTTTTTGAGCAAGATTTTCTCAACTTGAGCTATCAACTCTGCATCTAAGGCTGGTAGTACCCTGTACATCTGCTCTTTACTGCTGTTTTTATAGCTCACCAAAGCCACTAAAACCGCCAACAACACCAATAAAATAGGCAAAGGTTTATTTATTAACTTCATTTTGACCCCCGGCGACTGCTACGCTTGCGTTTTTGTAAAAACACCACCCCAATGAGTGCTAATAACAATGGCACCGCCACTAAATTAAAAGCAATCCACCCTTTGCGTTGCTTGTAGCCTTCATCGGTGATGGGGCGACGCACCACTTCACGGGAACGGATGGTGATTAATTTTTCATCTAAAGCGAGGAAATCGCAAGCATTAAGCACAAAATTCAAATTTTCCACGGTATTTTGCCCAAACATGCCTTGGGAAGACCAACGCACAAAAAAGTCTGTGGCAAAAAGCTCGTTTCCTATTACTAAAACATTACTAGGAGCCGTTCCTTTAGACAAATGGGGGCGACCATGGGTATCCACACCTTCGGGAACACTGTCAAAAGCACTATATAAAGTATCGGTACGCAACACCGCCAAATCAAACTTTTGCTTAGCCACCGCCATATATTGTTCTTGGGGAATCAAATTATAGGGCGCACTGGCACTCCAAGCTTGATCCGTGGTAGCCAAAAGGCTAATGGAATTTGCGCTATCAGCTTGCACACTTTGGGTCCAGGGCAAAATCATGGAGCCAATGGTGGAGCTTATCACATGATCTCGATTTAAATCATCTTCGGCTATTACCGGAAAATAAGGGTAAGGCGTGCCGAAAATATCGTTTCCGCCAAAGAAAGCTGCCCCGTGACGACCGTCCAAAATCATATTGGACTGCACCGAAAGGCCATATTTGCGCAAATCTTCTAAATAAGCGGGGCTGTGGGGCATGGCTTGTAAATTATTCGCCAAATTTAACTGCACCGCCGGGGCCAAAAACAAGCCATTGCGTCCGCTCATCAAAAACTGATCTATATGATAGCGCTCAGCGGGGCTCAAATCTTTGGGAGCGCTGACTAAAATCATGGCCACATCTGGGGGAATGGGTTCGTGGGCATCTAAGACTTGCACATCGTAAAGCACCTGCATTTCCGCATGCAACGAGGGGTAAGCTTGGGCAAAACCTTGTCTGGGTTCACCATATTCTCCTGCACCAGTGGGGTCCACAAAAAACGATTGATTGGGTCCAGTGCCTTCGATTACACCGATCTTTTTGCGTCCGCCAGTGAGCTTTTTCAAGCGCACCACCATATCGTACTCAAAAGTCTCCAAATTTTGGATTAATGGCACCACTTCCGATTTATCGCCATAGCTTATCACCATGCCAAAAAATCCGCGCTTAGCCACCGCGCCATCTCTTTCCTGCTCGGTAACTTGGATTTCTTGAATACCATCGCGAACCGCATGGGCTCTTTTGGTGCTATCTTGGCCGGGATCTTCAAAACGCACGGAAATTTTGCCCCTAGAAGCATTTTCTATTTCCACCAACATATCTTGGATATGGGTTTTAAGCTGGGCAAACTGCGCAGGCAAGTTTTCGGAAAACACCGCCCTTACCGACACTTGATCATCAATTTCTTGGACCATTTCTTTGGTTACAGGGGTGAGAGTATATTGTTTGCCTTGGGTAAAATCAAAGCGCCCATGCCAAAAAGACTCGGATACATAAGCCACAATCATCATAGCCACAAGGCCCACTAACCACCATAAAAAGGAATTCTTAGTACTCATTTCCACCTCTGGGTTCGCAACAAATGCACATTGAGATGCAACAACACAAATACCACCACCGCACTGTAAATCACATCGCGGGTATCTATTACACCACGACTAATATTGCCAAAATGAGTGATTAAACCCGACCAACTCAGCCAATGCACCACCCCGCTAAAAAAGCTGAGATGAGCAAAATGAGTGCTCAACATCATAATCATTTGGGGATGTCCTATCATAATCATCACAAACAACACGGTGATAGATAAAATAAAGGCCACCACTTGATTGCGAGTAAGGCTAGAAACCAGCAAACCCACCGCCAAAAAAGCTGCGCCCATTAAAAATGCGCCAAAATACGATGCCAAAGTAGCACCCCAATCCAAATTACCCACTTGACTAAGAGTATAAGGAACGGTGAATGTACAAGCTAAAGAAAGCGCTAAAAAGCCCAGCCCAGCCAAGAACTTACCCAAAACCGCCTGCCACTCACTCAGCGGTAGAGTAAGCAAAGTCTCGATGGTACCACGACCTTTTTCTTCGCTCCATAGCCCCATGGAAAAAGCGGGGACAAAGAACAAATAAACCCAGGGCAACATGCCAAACCAACCGCGCATGCTTACTTGTCCCATATCGAAAAAGCGATTGAGTACAAAAAACAAGCCGTTGGAAAGGGCCACAAAAAACACTAAATACACATAACCCACTGGGGTTATAAACCAACTGCGCAGTTCCCGCTGCGCTAAAGCTAACACAGGTCTAATACGATTCATTGAGCATCACCTCGACGGGTTAAATGAGCGAAAACTTGTTCCAAATTGGGCTCTTTATACGCCAATTCCGAGACCAGCCAATTTTGAACTCTGCAAAACTCCGCCAGTTCTTTGCCCATATCGCGCTTTTCGGAGCTATACAAGTGCCACAAATCGCCATATTGCTCGGTGTTTTGCACCCAATCCAGGGTGGAAAGCTTTTGCGCCATCTCCGGATTGGAGTTTTCGATGCGTAGCACCATCTGATGCCCTTGGGCATTGCGGGCCAGCTTGGCCGGATGGCTATCCGCCACTAAAACGCCCCGGGAAAGTATCAACACGCGATCGCAGGTGTCTTCGGCTTCTGCTAAAATATGGGTGGAGTGAATCACGGTTTTATCGCGCCCCAGTTCTTTGATTAAATTGAGCATATCCGCAATTTGGTTGGGATCCAAACCCGAAGTGGGTTCATCTAGCACCAAAACTTGGGGATCGTGAATCATGGCTTGGGCCAAACCCACTCTTTGCCTAAAGCCCTTGGATAACTGGCCTATTACCTTTTTTTGCACACTTTGCAAGCGGCACATATCCACAATCTTTGCCACGGCTTTGCTGCGTTCTTTGGGAGCAATGCCCCGAATTTTAGCTACAAAATGCAAAGCTTCCAGCACCGTAACCTCTAAATTGAGAGGATTGGACTCCGGCAAATAGCCCACCATGCGACGCACTTCCATGGGATTAACCCGGGTGTCATTTCCACCAATCACCGCACTACCAGCACACTGGGGCATAAAAGTAGTGAGTATTTTCATGGTGGTGGTTTTACCGGCACCATTGGGCCCCAGCAAACCAATCACTTGCCCTTTGCCCACGGAAAAAGTCACATTTTGTAGGGCAGTGAATTTTCCATAGTTTTTTGTTAAATCGCGAACTTCTACCATCGCAACTCCTATATTTCCATTTTAAAAATGAACATACTAATTTCTCTTTTTTTAGGCAAGTAAAAGGAAACAAAAAACCCCAAGCTAGCAAAGCTTGGGGCAGTAAATTGATTTTATTAGATAAGATTAAATCAATGCTTTTCCACATTTGTAGAAATTATTTCTGCAAGCTCTTCTTCAAAAAAGAACTTTTCTTCCCCAAAAGCGGGTTGCAAATCGTCAATCCACGATGCTTGGGGATCGTATTTCGCAAAGAAAGGCGTGCCCACCCACTGACTGTTGCGCCCTTGGATAAATTCCAGCACAAAAACCTTTTCACCACCTAATTTTGCAGTGCCTACCACCCGCACCTTGCCGGGATTGCAAGACATGCTAGGACCACGCACGGTGCGAGCGATGCCGCTCACTTGGGTATAAGCTTGTTGAAAAACTTCGGCGGCGCGAGCCAGTGGCACATCAAAATATTCTTTAGCACCAGTGTCGCGAGCAATAAACATATAGTAAGGAATCATTCCCATTTTCACCTGCTTACGCCACATTTCTGCCCAAATATCACCGTGATTGTTGATATGATTCAAAAGCGGAGATTGGGTGCGAATTTGCGCTCCCGTGGCTAAAATCTTTTCCACAGCAGTGCGTACTGCAGGGGTAGAAAGCTCTTGGGGATGGTTAAAATGCGCCATAATACTGAGGGTTTTATCAGAAGAACTGATTTTTTGGAAAAGTTCTAAGACTTCTGCGGTATCGGGGTCACTTATATAGCGATAAGGCCAAAAAGACAAAGATTTAGTGCCAATGCGAATAGTCTGTAAACTAGGGATATTTGCATCTAAAATTCTAGAGATATAAGTGTCTAAAATTTGAGCATTCATCACCATGGGATCACCACCGGTAAGCAATAAATCAGTGATTTCGGGGTGGGCTTTAAGATAATTTATGACCAGATCAATTTCATTCATGGCAAATTTCAGATCGCTTTGCCCTGTAAATTGTGGCCATCTAAAGCAAAATGTACAATAAGCATGGCAAGTTTGCCCCTGGGAAGGGAAAAACAGCATAGTTTCGCGATATTTATGCTGAGCACCATCTAAAGTTTCTCCGTCAAACACTGGTAAATTAAGTTCTTGGCCAGCGGGATGCGGATTGAGCTGTTCGCGAATCTTATTAGCTTGCTCCCTAATTTCTGCAGGCGATGCATTGGCGCGCACCATTTTAGATATTAAGTCGAACTGTTCGGCACTTAACATCTCTTTTTGCGGAAAATTAAAGATAAACATGGGGTCATTGCGGAAATTATCCCAGTCTATCAGTTCATCAACTACATAATTATTGGTTTTAAAAGGTAAAACATGAGAAACCACATCAATATTGTGCAAATCCTCGGAATTTAACTTGCTGATGGGGGAAATTTCTCTATAGTTCCGAGCGGTATATACTTTATATTTCATAATTTTCTTTGACTAAAACTTCCTTTTGTTTAAACCATTTTAAACGAATTAGTCATTATTTCTTGAATTAAACGAATTACGAAACTTACAAAAATATTTCTTTTTGGCAAAAAGCCCTGCGTTTCACACCTACAATGGGGCTTTTTACCAATTATTTTGTTTTTTCATCACCTTTGCTAACCACTCCCTCTCGGTTGCAGGTGATAGTGGAAAGACCGCTCATGGCAGGCACTATTTCCAAATTCACCCCCACACTATTTTTGAGTTCTTCTAAATGAGAGATTATACCGATGGTTTTTCCCTTTTCGTTTAAACCCATTAAAGCAGACATCACCGTTTGCAGATAATCCGCATCTAAAGTACCAAAACCTTCATCTATAAATAGAGTATCAACCTCCACATTATCGCCTACCAAAGAGGCTAAACCCAATGCCAAAGACAAGGATAAAATGAACTTTTCACCCCCAGAAAGGTTTTGTACCGGACGAATTTCATCATTTTGAAAATGATCGCAAACGCTTAAATCAAAGGAGGGTTTCTCCTCTAAAGCAGCGTTATCGCTATCGTAAATAATGGTGTAGCGCTTACCCATATCCTTAATGTAATCGTTAGCTTGATCCACTAAGCGAGCAAAGGTTATGGTTTGCACATAATTACTGAATGTGTTGCCTTGGCCATGACCAATTAATTTATAAAGTCCATTCCATTTTGCAAATTCTTTTTCTTGGGCTTTATATTCTTTTTCTTTAGCCTGACGCTCTTTTAAATTTTTCGCATTTTGATTGAGATTTTCTTGTTTAGCACCTCTTTCAAAATTGTAATTTTTAATACTAGCTTCTAGCTCCTCATTTTTGCTGCGTAGTGCCGCTAAACTTTCTTCCGATGGACTTTGCCCCGTGGTGTTTTTAGCGGTTTCAGCGACTAACTCGTTTTCCAGTCGCTTTAAATCGTGTTTCTGTGTTGCCAATTTGTCTCTAAGCTCGGCAACGCTTTGTTCAGCTTCTTTGAGTTGGTTATTTAATGCTTCTCGCTGGGATATTAATTTCTTTTCTTCAGTTCCGGGGTCTTTTTCTCCATATAATTCCCGCCTTTCACCGCTTAATTTGCTCAATTTAACATTTAATTCGTCTAAGCTAGTCTTAATTCCACCTAGCGCAGTTTGGGCACTCTTTAACTCAGTTTTATTAGTAGCAATTTTCATCTCTAAGTCGGATTTTTGCTGTCCCAATTCCCCTTTGAGTTCTTGATTGCTTTCCCATTCCTTAAGTTTTGTTTGCAATTCGGCAAATTTCGCCACTTGATATTTTTGCAAGGTACTTTTAATTTGCTTTTCTAAACTATCATATTTGTTTTGGGCAGTTTGCGCATTTTTAGTGTGATTTTCAAGCTCTTTTTCATGGGTTCCAATTTTCCCTTTTAGCTCAGCTGTTGTAGCTTTAGCTTGGGAAATTTGCAATTCTAAATTGTTCAGGTCAGTGGTGGCTTTGCTTAGTTGTTTTTCTAAAGCGGCGTATTCTATTAATAAGCTGTCATTTTTTTTCTGGGCTTGCTCCCAGTCTTCTAGTAATTTCGCAATTGATTTTACACTAAGTTTAAAACCAGTGGGAATATCTATTAGCTTTCCGAGCCATTTTTGCCCTTCTACGCTAGTTTCTTTAACTTTAGCAATCAATTCTTTTTTCTTCTGCTCTGCTGCTGCAAGCTGAGATTCTGTGGCCCCTAAATTTCGTTTTAAGTCGCTTAATTTTTCGTTTAGCTCCCCCAACTGAGTCTGCGCAAGCTTTAACTTCTCCGCTGCTTGTTCTTTTTCCGGTTGCCCCTCGGCCCAAGGATGCTCTAAAGAACCGCACAAGGGGCATTCAGAACCGTGTTGTAAATTTTTGCGATGTTCTTCTAAAGTCTTAAACTGCTGGGCTTTTTGAACTTCCTCTTGCAAGGATTCTACTGATTTATTTTGCTCTGCGATTTGTTTTTCCAGAGCTTTCTGCTCTTTATTTTGCGTTTTAAGTGCTTTCTCAGCGGTGGCTAAAAGATTTTCGTTTTTGTTCTGGTCTTCGGCTAGATTCTCTTGTTCTTTAAGATTGTCAGCTAAGCGTTGACCTATATTAATATTGCTTGACAATTGCTCTTTGCGCTGGCGATAAAATACAATGTCACCCTCAGGCAAAAGCTGAGCAATTTTACTTTGCAAATCTTCCTTAGCTTTTTGCATTTCTTTTTGCTTAGCTACATCTTGCTTAACTTGCGCTTCATGTTTTGTCAGTGCTTCAGTAGCATTCTGCACCGCAATTTCTGCCTGTTTTATGGAATTTTGACATTCGCCTAAATTTTTCTTTTCGGCTTTGCAGCTGTCGTAATCTGCAAAAATTTTACTGAATTCTTGAGGCAAAGTTTTTAAATGACCGTTAGCTTTAATCCATGCTTCATTCTTCTCGATATTTTGGATTATACCCTGTTGTTGGGTAGCTAATTCTGTTTTGACTTTTTGGATTTTTTCTAAGTTAGTCTGAGTATTTTGCTGCTCGGAGTTTTGCTTTTGCACTTGCTCATTGAAAATCTTTATCTCTTTGTCCAAACCTCGTACTTGGGTCCAAATTTTTCTTTCTTCTTCAAGCAGCTTTTCGGTTTTTTTGACTTCAACTGCAAAATTTTTAGCTAGTGCATCCTTCTCATTAAAAACTTTCTCTTGATCAGGAAGATCTTGCTTTAGTGTGGCAATATCTGCTTGCTTTTTTAAAATACTATCAAAAACTATAATCTGCTCATTAACTTTCCTCTCTTCGCCTTTAGCTTTCTTTTCCTCAGCTTCTAAATTTTTAATTTCTTGTTTTAGAGCTTTGAGTTCATCATCATTTAGCACCTTATAGCGCTCTATATCTTTTTCAATATCTTTTAATTCTTTTTCCGCTTCGCTATTACGCCGTTGACTGATTATAGAAATTTGACGGTAAATCTCTCCACCGGTGATTTTTTCCAAAAGATCGCCTTTATCTTCTTTTTTGGAGTTTAAAAACTCCGCAAAACTCCCTTGGGGTAGCAAAACTACCTTGGTAAACTGCTCAAAACTAAAACCGCTAATATCCTCGATTTTTTTATCACTGAAATCGATATCTTGTCCTTTGGCATCTCTTAAAACGCGTTTTACTGGCCTAAAAGTCGTTATATTTCTAGTTCGACTATGACTAAAATGAGCGGTATATTTTTCTCCTTTAGCTTCAAATTCTAGCTCAGCTAGGCAATCACGGGTTCCCCTAGTCATAACTTCATTGTTACTATTTGTTATGCTAACTCGTGGAGTTCTGCCGTATAAAGCCAAGCATATTGCATCTAAAATAGTAGTCTTTCCCGAACCAGTTTTACCGCCGATGGCAAATACACTTTCCCCTTTTTCAGCTATTTTCCCAAAGTTTATAACATGCCTTCCAGCTAAAGAGTTAATATTCTCTAAGGTTAATTTTAGCACTCTCATTGTTCTACTCCTGCTTGTACTTCTGCCAATATTTCTAAATATGCACCCATTAGTAACTTTTGATCTTCTGCGTTCACTCCTTTTTTATCCATTAAATCTTCGAAAATGCTTTTAGGGGTAAATTCAGTCAGTTTCTGGCCTTTAAACTCATTCCCCGGAAGCACCGGTTTCGCCTGCTTGTTGGTGATTTTCAGCACTTGCACTAAGCTATCCTTTACAATGCTATTAACTTCATCGGTTAAGATAGAGCAATAATCTTCGCCATCGTAAACCACTTCTAGCCACACATCGGCTTTTTGATCCACTAATTTCTGTAACTCTTTTTTTATAAAATTTAAATCCCCTTGGACAATTTGTATTTTCTGAAAAACCGGAATTTTTACCCGCCGCAACTGGGATTTCTCGCCAAATTCAATGATATTCACCACTTTTTCTTGCCCCACTTCGCCGAAGCCCATGGGAATAGGCGTACCGCTATAGTTAGCCCGCTGCCCTAAGCCCGAAGCAATGTGAAAATGTCCTAAACAAACGAAGTCAAACTCCTCGGGAAATATGCTAGGAGATAAACCTTGAATTTTACCTATAAAAGTGTCAAGAACTTCGTCATCGGTGGTACGCAATCCACCCATTATCGCTAAATGACCCGTGCTAATTAAGGGGATATCCCCCTGCAATTCCTGGCGTTTTTCCACAGCCAAATCTGCCAAATCTCGATAATGATTTTTTATTGCAGCACTAACCCTTGAACCGCGATCGTCATAGCTTTCTCCCGCCACAAACTGGCTAATATTTCGCTCTTGCAAATACGGCACCGCCGCCACTATGGCCGTGGGATTATCTTCTTTATCACGCACCACCATAATCTGCTCTGCTAAGCTTTCCCGCACATGGGACACAACTTTAACATTTAGAGACTCTAAAAGCGCTTTGGGAGCATCGATAAAAGCTGGCGAATCGTGATTCCCCGCAGTTATCAACACTTGTTTGCAATTTGTTGATTGAATTCTCAACAAAAAGTCGTAATAAAGCTTTTGCGAAGCGCTACTGGGAGCCACAGTATCGAAAATATCCCCAGCCACTATCAACAAATCAATTTCTACTTGGGTTATAGTTTCCAACAACCAGTCTAAAAACAGCTCTAACTCAGGGTTGCGATCTTTCTTTCCCAATAAATTTTTCCCCAAATGCCAATCCGAAGTGTGCAAAATGCGCAAGGGACGCGGGTAAGATTTTAAAGCTAATTGTTTACTCATAATTGTGGCTCCTCATCGTCGTTTAGGTTAAAATCCAAGGGGTTACTATCGTCTGCTATGTCATTATCATCTTCATCAACATTTGAAGCCCGGCTAATATCGAGCCAAAGCTCTACCAAATCTAATTGCGCTTTGGGGGCCTGATTTAAATCAATGGTTATCAAAACTTCAGGTGAATTATCGTCAAAATTGGACAAAAAACCCAGCAACTGCCTCTTTTGCAGCTGAGTCATATCGTTAAGTTTAAGCATTAAAGAATTTTCAATGCTATAATATTCTTTTACCCCAAATTCTTCTTGAATGGCATTAAACACTCTAGTTTGCTGGGGTACATCTTCCATTGATGGAGAATCCAAAGCGTTTTGAAGACGCATTTTTGCAAACACCATTTCGCTGGGTGAAATGTACTTATCCACAAAATATCTACCATCATAAGGAGGGCAGCTAATTACAACCTCCCTAACTCGCTTTTCTCTAAAAGTTGGTTCCGTTATTTTTGGGTTATCAGAGGTTACTACATAAATTTCTCTTTCCGCCGCAACTTCTCTAAAAAACTCAATAAATTCGTCACAGCACCATTGCTTGCCTAAAAGATTTAAGTACATAAGAACTCCTTTTTTGAAAACTGATAACACTATCAACATAGAAAAAACGGAGTTTTAATGTACTTCTCCAAAAAAATAGTTGTTTTTCTTAAATAAAGCTTTTGGCTAAACCCAACAATGCAGCCCCACCCAAAAGCCCCAAAGCCGCTAAAACTATATAGACTCGCATAGCAAAACTCTTAGCTTCGCCAAAAACAATCACCCCCCAAGCAATGGAAACCAACAAAGCTAACTGGGTTAGGGGAAAACCCACCGCTAAACCTAAAGCATCTATGGCCAATAAGGCCATAACACTGGCCAAATTCCACCCCACTCCCGCAATTATCGCCAAAACACCCTGCCCGTAATTTTCCAATGGCGCAGGTTTTGCCACCAATGCCACCACCGCAGCAGTTAAAGCTATGCCCACCCCCAAAGATGCAGAAAACTCCAAAGAACTCAAACCTGAAAAATGTACTGGTAAATAATAGGAACCAAAAATCAGCCCTGCCCCCAAGGATCTCCAACTCTTTCTTAAACTAAAAGCAGCGTTGGCACTTTCTCCGGTAAAATCTTTGGTGCCAAAAAATAATCCCAATAAAAGCAAAGCGAGTCCGGCCAAAGCCCACAGAAGATTAACTTCTTCCCCTAAAACCACCACGCCCAGCACAAAAGACACTAAAATCGCCGTTCCCATCCACCGCGCCGATGCTCCTGACAAACCCTCTTTTTGAATGGCTAAAAACGATAAAATCGCGCCTATGGTCCAATACGCTCCGTCGAAAACACCCCACAAACTTATAGGCCACACACCCTGTTGCCACGCTATTACCAGAGAAACCGACAGAATCCCAGGACTTATCCAAGCCAAATAGCGCAAAGGATCGATTTTACTAAATGCCTTCATGGGTACTGTATAAGAACCCCACAATAACGATGCGCCTAAAGCCAACAGTATTCCGTGCCCAAACTCCATAGTATCCCTTAATTAAAATCTTAAACTACAAAATAATTCATATTTATTTCAACATGGATTATTTCCTTTTAATATAATCCTTACTGAATTATAAATCATAAAAAACTATTAGCTATAAGCTTTTTTTTGAGCTATTATAATTAATAGAGGCGCAAGTGATGAGTCACTGAGCCAAAAAATGCTGATAAGCAGCCGAGTCGGGCCTTATGGGTAAGGGATTTACGGTTGCCCAAAACTATATTCGAGTTCTGTGGTGGATGCATGCACGGAATTCAGCGGAAAGGGTATAGTCATGGGCAACCGTTCTTGTTTACTTTTGTTTCCACTTTTTTACCTACTGCAGTATCTTTTATCTCTTTTAAAGTATAGATTATCATTAAATTCACCACAGATGGGGTTTGGATTGTAACCATCGTGGAGGTAAAAATGCGTGGTATTTATTTTTTAACCATCAGCCTTATGCTAAGCACAGCACTTTGGGCTGATTTTGATGATTGTAAGTTTAATTTCGGCCGTATGTGGCACAACTCTTTTCAAGAGAATACAAGTTTTGCAGGTCAAGGTCTTTCTCACCTAGCTATATGGGTGGGCGACAATGACACCTATAACGGATATTGGGAAGGCGCCATGGCTAAAGCTGCCAAAGCTAACAACCTCACCCCAGTTTTTTATGCCTATGTAATCGCAGAATACGGCAAAGACCAAGGTTTAAAAGATTGCGATATGGGAACACCTAACCATTGCACTGGCGGAGCAAAACTTATTCGCAATAATTGGAGTCAGATTCTCAATCGTTACAAAAACTATGCCCAAGGAGTAGCTAGTGACTACGGAACTAGCAAAACCACTATATGGCTTATAGAACCTGACTACTTACAATACTCTGTAACTGGCGATAATATGAGTAATTTCAGTCAAGAAGGTGGCGGTATCCCTGACAAAGACATGGGTGGAAAATATTTTAACGACATTGTAAACACTATCAAACAACATTTACCCAATGCCAAAATAGCCGTGGATATTTCTCCTTGGCTCAATAATAACTTAGCCGCTTGGTACAATAACTTTGACAAAAGCAAGGTCGATTATTTATTCACTTCTGGAGGCCGTACCCAAGGAAACCAAGCTCGCATTCGCAGTGATAATAACAACACCGTAACCTGGGCCCAAGCAAGTCAAGATATGGGTGGAAAAAAAATCATTGCTGACGATGGTTATGGCGTGGGCGGAGCTAGTAATAACGACTACCAAGACTGGATGAACCTTTCCAACATCCAAGCGCGAATCAATGATGGAGTGGTGGGTATAACTATACAAGAACCCAACAGTTCTTACACGGATTTTGCTAAAAACAACAGTAATATCTCCGTACCATGCGGAGGCTCTACCCAACCAACTCCTAGCTCTAGTTCAAGTTCCGTAACTGCACCAACCCCAAGATCAAGTTCAAGTTCCGTAACTGCACC
>JAAZFC010000087.1 GCA_012511955.1 Fibrobacter sp.
ACTGGCTATCCCCGCTCCAGAGTTTAAGTGGCAAAAAGATAACGGTGATTTAGACATCGAAGCATTAATGGAAGAATTTCAGACCTTTTGGCGGCGCAATGGCGATTTATGGGAGCAAAAAGCTGATTACACCGAAGCTTTTCCTCATTTACTACTGATGGCTTATTTTCAGCGCATTGTCAACGGCGGAGCCCGTTTAACTCGTGAGGCTGCCGCAGGTAGGGGGCGCATAGATATGCTGGTGGAGTGGAAAAAATGGAGCCACTTGGTGGAAATCAAATTAGTGCATCCCCACGATGGTCGTGCCACCACTTTAAGCGAAGGACTCAAGCAAATCGCTTTTTATGCGGATAAAGTTAAACCCGATACCCAACATTTAGTGATCTTTGACCGCACCGACAAAGGCCGCGCCATGAGTTTCGAAGACAAAATGTATCGCGAAGATTTAGAGGGAGCTGCCGGCCCCCTTAGCGTATGGTGGTTTTGAGTAATTATCAGAGGAATAGCAACGGTACCGATGAGTTTGACTTTGCTTGCCACTCAGGGGGAGTATATGTTTGGAATCTCTTTTAAATAACTAAAGCCCACTAGGTGGTTATCGGTAGAATCCGCTAATCCTTGGTAAAATATCAGAGTGCGTTGCGCTGGGAGTGAGCTGCAATGGGGTTGTGGAAAGGGAAATGCCAGAGTAACCGAGTCGGCTGCGCTTCCTGTAAATATATAGTTGCTGTCGAGGCAGGTGCCAGGGTGGGTTTTAAGCATTTTTATGGCCAATGATTTTTTAACATTGTAGTCAAAATATAGAGCGTGGCTTTTTTGAAATTTAAGGTGTTGCCCGGTGGCTAATTCGTAAACCCTGAAAGCTAAAGTGTAAAAAACACTAGCAATAGCTAGGGTTAAAATGATTTCGATCAAGGTAAAGCCAAATTTATTATTCATAATCGCAGATATATAAGCTTCGAGTGGTGTCCTGGTTAGCTCTAATAGATGTGGCTTGAAAGCAGGCTTCAGGGTCTTTTTTATGGGCTTGAATCACTATTTCCCAGTGCCAACCATGGTAATCTAAGTGGGTAAAAATGGTGTCAGGGGTGTCTATTTGTATGCTGTATAAATAAGTTTTGCTGAGGTTATTGCCATAGTCGTTTATCCAAGCTAGTTCGGTGGTGGGGTTTTTAAAAAAGAAACTTAACAATACGGTGCCTGTGGTGCATAACAAGGCTATGCTTATTAACACTTCTACTAGAGTAAAACCGATGCGTAATTTAAAATGCAATTGCCGCCTCGCTGCCGATTTTAATCACATCGGGTATGACTACTTTATAGTCATCGCTAAATATGATTTTGCCGTCTTTCAAAAAACCTTGCCATGCGGTACTGTCTTGTTCATAAACCAGTGACCAAGCCACCACATTGCCATTAATTTGGCCTCTAAAGTCCAAGCTTCCATGGGCTAATATTGCCCCGGTAATATTTACGGAAGGTGATACGCTAACAGGGGCGTTTTTAAAAGTCGAGTTCCAGTTGTCGCCTAAAAAAGCAACTAATATTTGGGAGGCTACCAGTTTATTTAACATGAGAGTGCCAATGTAGGTGCTGGGGCCGGTCTTTTTCCCTTGTAAAATCAGCCAAAGCGCTTCTTTTTGCTCATAATCAAGGGAAACCAGTAAAGTGTCCAAAGCAAAATATGCTCCAGATACTTTTGCGCTGTCTTCCAAAAATATAGCGCGCGCTTGCACATTAGCCCTTTGTAAATTAACGCGGTGTTTTACAAATATGCGATCAGCGGTGATTTTACACTGCAAACAGCTGGCATCGTCTCGTAAAATAACGGTTTTGCAATTCAGCTCAGCGGGAATTTTTGCCAGCCCCTCAAAAACACAGCGTTCCTGCGCAAAGTCTTGCCCAAAGGACTCGCGAGTTTCAAGGGGGTAAAAAGCAATGGAATCGAAATAAGCAAAGGAACTGCCTGGTAATATATGGTCAAAACGCGCTTTTTTACTGGCGCCTAATGGGTAGCTTGTACTATAAGAAACGGAGCCGCTTTTTAGAGCCACTCCGCCAGAAATTACGGCATTTCCAGCCAAAGAGACACTGGTTGCAGGATCTAGTAGGGTCAAAGCTGGTAATTTAGGAACTAAATAACCCGTGTGTTTAGCAATGTGACGGGTGGAATCTTGGTTAAAAATGTTAAGTTGTGCAAAAGCGCCGTTTTGCAGGTGGTTTAGGTTATAAATTAATGTCGGTTCTTGGGTGTGGTATTGTAATTCTGCGGTACGCCAGGGTTTAGGTTCTGATTTCATTCTATAAAAGGCGTAGTTGGTGGCGCTTGTAAAAAACAGTTCATCGCGATTGTTTTTAAATCTTTGTTCAGATTCCATGCGTTCAGTTTGCACCATGCCATATAGGGTCAAAGCTAATAAGCCCATTATGGACAAAATCGCCAAACTAAGGTAAAGTGTGATCCCTTGTCGTTTGGAGTCGCTTTGGCATACAGTGTTAGACATAGATTAATTTGATATTGATTTTCAAGGGGGTAAAAAGCAAAAATATAAATATTGTTAAAGAGCGCAAAATACTATATTTTAAGCATGAAGGGTAATAATTCGTGGCAATTAAAAGAGAAGGATATATGGCGTATCATTTAACAAAAGCGCCTGATGTAGCTGCCTTGAGGCATTTGCCCGTGGATTTTATGCCGCTCTCTTTTGTGCGCGATACCAGTAATTTTGGTTATTTAGACAAAAATTGTTATCAATGTGTAGTCAAGGCCAACGAGTACTACGATGGTTCTGATGTCATGGATCGTCCCGATGCTATGAGCAACGCTTACACTGAGCACGATGGACAATATGGCAACAATGCTGGCTCTTTAGGAACGGTGTATGGGTTGGCTGATGCTGCCAGTGCCTATTCCCAGTCTTGGGGAATGCCCGCTCAAAATGCCATGGATTTTGTACCCCAAAAAACGCTCAATGCTGAATTGTTAGAAACAATTTATCTCAATCGCATTAATGCCCCGGGTGAGTTTTATCTACAAATTGCGCGGGATGTCGAAGATCGCTTTAGTCAAAGCATCACTAATTCCAAAGGTCAAGTGGTAGCCAGTTGGTCTTTTGATGGCGCTGCAGAAATGGTGGTTTTGTATGAATACGATGAAAACGATTTATTGATTAAGGAGTACCCCAAAAATAACCCCGCCCTGGGCAAAGAATATGGCTACGATGCCCTGGGTCGTGTGATTTCTTACCGAGATTCGGACCGCGGTGAAACTAAAACCGTCTATGATAAATATGGTCGTGCGCGTTTTACTCAAAACGCCACCCAGCGGGCTTTGGGTGCCAACTATTTCTCGGTAAAAATATTCGATAGTATAGGCAGAGTAGAGGCAGTGGGAGAGGTACAAGGCCAGTACAGCTTCACCAACCCCGATGCAGACATTCCTGGGAGCGACATTAAACTCCATGAGCGCTTTATTTATGGCAAACCTACGCCAACAGCTTTAGTGGAGTTGCTAAGCGATAACACCCTTGCAGACAGCATTTTAGCCGCCATGGAAAATATTAAAGCCCTCGATGTGGGAGCGCACATCACCTACGGCGCAGATGGCAATATGACCAGTGTAAGCATGGCTTCTTATGACCGGATGGGGCAAAAAAACAAACAATGGATGGTATATGGATTAGGTGGCTTGCCGGCTGTGCAACTCTATTATAATTACAATGCCGCCGGTGAACTAGTAAATAGTTTCTATTCACAATGGGAAAACGACCACTGGCAAGCTAAATCTCAACGCAAACGCCAATATAACTCCCAAGGTCGCTTAACCCACACCTTTGAGGTGGTAAACGGAGCGGATAAACTCATGGCGTCTTATGAATACACCGCTAACGGCAACACTAAAAACAAAAGCTACTACGACCAAGGCAGCGAAGTCTTTACCAAACAAATCCTCACCGACATTCACGGTCGCCCCACCCAGCTTAAATACACCAAGGGAAATGCTCCCCTATACACCCAGTCTCTAACCTATGAAAAGCCTTGGGCTAGTCGTATGCAAGTTGTGAACCACGATTATCATCAACTCAACCACAGTGGTGGCGCCAGTGTCCTAAATTACCATTACAGTTATGACTACCTGGGGCGCTTGTCTCAGGTAAGTGGCCCTAAAAACGCCAGCTATAGCTATGACAACTTGGGACGCTTAACCTCCAAATTTGAGGATAATATAGGAGTGGGCTATGCTTATTCCCCCGATCGCTACAGACCTAAGCATTACGATGTAACTGGCAGTGCTCACCAAGT
The DNA here is from genome assembly GCA_012511955.1 of Fibrobacter sp. Lineage (GTDB taxonomy): Bacteria > Fibrobacterota > Fibrobacteria > Fibrobacterales > Fibrobacteraceae > JAAZFC01. The sequence continues at coordinate 4,303 of JAAZFC010000087.1, forward strand.
AGCTTTTGACTATGACTCCTCGGGTAATGTGTGGTTCGATCAATACCGCTCCACGGCTTATAAACTCGATGCCGCCGGACTACCGCAAACCGCTTATAAACTTAAACAAAA